>DAIRSC010000257.1:0-3724 GCA_036804585.1 Chitinophagaceae bacterium | reverse complement strand
AAGGCGGACAAGGAATTAAGCCAATACTTATTTTTTAAAATGATTTTTAGATAGCGGATGAATTCCTTTTTTGGAGTTGGTAGGCTTAAAATAACGCTGAAACAATTACAAGAATGCAGTTTATTCGACAACAAATGTTAAAAAACTTAACTTGAAATAAGCGCTCAGGCACATATCTTTGACCATTGAGATGAAGCGTTCTGAAAATCAGGAATTTTTTACCAGAGATATAAGTTGGCTGGCCTTTAACGCCAGGGTATTACAAGAAGCCGGTGATGCCGAAATGCCCATCGCGGAACGTTTGAAATTTTTGGGGATATTCTCCAATAATCTCGATGAGTTCTTTCGGGTTCGGGTAGCGGCCCTGAATCGGATGATGATGTTGGGCAAAAATGCAAAAATGCATCTTGAAGAAAATCCGGAGCAAATCCTGAAACGAATTCAGGACATTGTGATGGAGCAGCAAAGGTCTTTCGAAAAAACTTTTCAGGAGATTTTGGTGGCCATGAAGGAGCAAAAGGTTTCTTTTTTAAATGACACCCAATTAAATGCCCAACAAAGGAATCTGGTTCAGACTTATTTTAATGAAAAAGTAAGAACCAATATTTTTCCATTGATGATAGAGAGTATTCCGGAATTACCCAATTTGCATGATAAGTCAATCTATATGGCTTGTATGTTGGGCAATACACAAAATTCGTTTATGAATAGTTATGCCCTCATCGAAGTGCCAACGGATCGTGTGCCACGATTTTTTGTGATTCCGGGTCATAAGGGTTATCGTCATGTAATTTTACTGGAAGATATTATTCGTTGTTGTTTGCCTGAATTGTTTACTCAATTTGGTTTTGATTTATTTGAAGGCTATATCATTAAAGTAACCCGTGATGCAGAATTGGATATTGATGACGATTTGCAAACCAATGTTATTGAGCGGATCGAAAAGGGATTAAAGAACCGGAAAAAAGGTAAAGCTGTACGATTGGTTTATGATAAAACCATACAGAAAAACTTACTCGCATATTTGTGTAAGTTACTAAACTTGACCAAACGGGATCATTTAATACCTGGCGGACGAATTCACAATTTTAAAGATTTTATGGATTTTCCGGGTGATGTATTTCATGAAAAAGTAGCCCGTAAAAAACCATTCGTACATCCTCTTTTACATCAGCCGATTCGAATTTTAAATGTGCTGGATCAAAGAGATGTGATGTTGCATTTTCCTTATCACTCATTTGATTCAATCATTGATTTATTGCGCGAAGCGGCGATTGATCCTTTTGTGGAAACCATTAAAATTACCTGCTACCGTTTGGCGAAGGAATCGAAGGTGGTGAATGCCTTAGTGAATGCCGTTCGGAATGGGAAAAAGGTATTGGTGGTTTTAGAATTACGTGCGAGATTCGATGAAGAAGCCAACCTGCGCTGGAAAAGAGTTTTGGAAGATGAAGGGGTACGAGTGATTCATGGTTTGCCGACTATGAAAGTGCACGCTAAATTGTGCTTAATTACGAAGAAGGTAGGCAAGGTTTTGAAAAGCTATGGATTTGTCAGCACAGGAAATTTAAATGAAAATACCGCAAGGGTTTATGGCGATCATTGTTTGTTGACCTCCAATAGAAATGTATTGGCCGATGTATCGAAGGTATTGCATCTTATCTATAAGCCGGTGCATCCGGAAAAATTAAAAGTTTGTAAAACCCTCATTGTTTCGCCGGTACAAACCAGGAGTGTATTTCAGCAACTCATTTTGCAGGAACAAAAATTGTTTAAGGAAGGAAAGGAAGCCGGTTTGCAGATTAAATTAAATAGTTTAGCAGATGAGGCCTTGATTCGTACGATATACAAATGTGCGCAGATAGGCATGAATACTGAATTGATTATTCGTGGTATTTGTTGTGCTCATTCTTCAAATCCGAATTGGAAAAAAAATATTCATTCCATCAGCATTGTGGATGAATTTTTAGAGCACGCCCGTGTGATTCATTTTAAAGCCCAGGATTTGGTATTTATTTCCAGCGCAGATTGGATGGTTCGTAATATCGATCATCGGGTGGAAGCCAGTGTGCCGGTTATGCAGGAAGATATCAAGGCAGAGCTAAAAGATATTCTGGATATTCAGTTAAGGGAGAATGTAAAAGCGCGATTGATCGACAATGATCAACGCAATGGATATCAGGCCGTTTCGGGTAAATCCGAAAAAATTCGATCTCAGGTTGAAATTTACGAGTATCTGAAAAATAAAAAATACTAAGTTTGTTTCATCAAATAAATAATGAGACTCGCTGCGATTGATATTGGGTCCAATGCGGCCCGCTTACTGATTAACGATATCAGCACCTATAAGGATGGTAGTTTTGATTATACCAAGGTGAATTTGGTCAGGGTTCCTTTGCGACTGGGTTTCGATGTATTTGAAATGGGCATCATTTCCGACAAAAAAATTCAACAATTGGTTGAAACGATGCAGGCCTATAAACATTTGATGAATGTGTATGAAGTGAGAGATTATCGGGCTTGTGCAACTTCTGCCATGCGCGATGCAGGTAATTCTAAGTTTATTGTAGATCGGGTGATGGCCGAAACCGGAATCCGCATAGAAGTTATTTCCGGTAGTGAAGAAGCCCAGATTTTATATCAACCCCATATGGCTGAAACGCTGGATGCCGCTTATGCCTATTTGTATGTTGATGTCGGTGGGGGGAGTACTGAATTAACTTTTTACAATAAGCAACAGGAAGTCGTTAAGCAATCTTTTAATATTGGGACCATTCGTTTGTTAAAAAATCAGGTGTCTGAAGAAAGTTGGGATGAGATGAAAAATTTTATTCGCCAAAAAATAAAATCTGTTCTTCCAGTTGTCGCGATTGGTTCAGGAGGTAATATCAATAAAATTTTTTCTATGTCGAAGAAGAAGCCCGGTAAGCCATTGCATCTGGATATTTTAAAAGAATACTGGAAGGAAATGTCTTCCTTAAACTTATCTGATCGGATGCACAAGTATGGATTTCGGGAGGACCGTGCAGATGTGATTGTGCCGGCATTACATATTTATTTGTCGGTGATGAGATGGGCTGGAATTCAGGATATATATGTGCCTCAAATAGGGTTGGCAGATGGAATTATTCATGAGTTACATCACGGGCGAATGTTTACCAGTCTGATGGGTGTGAGGGCGACATAAATTAAAGTCGTATAAGCTTCTTGCTGAAACCTTCACAGGTAAATCGATATGGTTTCGTTTCAAAAAGGAAGTCATTCAGAATTCAATCGTACGATTATCAAGTTTAGTTGATGGATGTGATACTTTTTTGAGTGAAGGCAAAGTTCCGACTCAATGATTTGCCGGTTGAAGCTTCCAATTTTTTTCTGAGTTCTTCGATCAGTAATTTTGGCTTTTCTAGCTCTATTTCTGGCGATTTGTAACTCCAACCAAGATAATCAGGGACTGCTGTTTAATGTGAAAGTATTTGATATCATTACATTCAGGAGTGAATTTTTCTTTTTTAAATGCACGGCAATTTATCAAATCACTTCAATAAGCTTGCACTTCATTTCTTGATTTACCCTTCTCACCGGCATCTTCAATTTTGGCGTCATAGTCCTAGGGCTGTACCGCAGTATTACCCCTCGAACGCTTCCTTGAATTTGAAGCGCCAACGAGATAATCAGCAGAAACTATCTACCAATTCACATTGGGATAATTCGGGGTTACCGAGCA
>DAIRSC010000256.1:0-3724 GCA_036804585.1 Chitinophagaceae bacterium | reverse complement strand
AAAAAATGATTAGTAAGCCGATTTTGTTCTCATAATGATGTAAGAAAATATCTTACATAAAATTTATATTCCTAACCTATACGTTCAATCAGACATACGTAAAATTCAAAAAACGGGGAGTATGAGATTCGTCTGAAAAACTTTAAAGTAGTATTAAAGAACCAAAACAAATGTATGTCATGGCAGCTTCCTGCGCAGATATAATGAGTGAACAGGTAATTTTTTGAGTGAACGAGGAATTTCAGAACCCTTTGATTATCTGTTTTTAAACAAGTATTTAAAACTTAGGTTCTGAGTCTTTTGAATTAATCTCAGTCTAAATTATTACTAGTAAAAATCTTCCGCCAATCAAAGTGGTTCTTGAATACAACGAAACGAGACTGTTGCAAAACGATTAAAAATAATTGGCTAAGTCATTTGGCTTCAAATTTATGCCTTACTTTGAATTTTTAACGATATCATGATCAACTAGATAACTCAATACATAAAAATTCAAAAAGCCTTGAACCTTTTTGCCAAATGGCCTTTACAGTGGTTTTGAAACATTGATGTTTATAAATTTTATTGAATGTCCGGGTTAGAATAAGATGCGTTGTAACACCTCTTTTTTCCGACTGGCAGCAATCGGGATTTCAGCCGAATCGTTCATGATGAGATGTCCGTTTTTGAGTCTTTGGTAATTACAGACATGTTGCAAGTTCACGATATGCGATTTATGTACCCGAATAAATTGTTCGGGCGGGAGTTTTATCTCATAGTCTTTGAGCGTTTTACTCGTCGTATATACGCCTGAATCGTCGGTAATGATGCGTGTATAATTGCTTCTGGCTTCCAAACGCACGATATGTTCGCTGCTGATAATACTTAAGTCATTTTTTTCAGGCAAAGCGATATAGAAAGTTTTTTCAGGATCTTTTCCGACTGTATGGTTCTTGTTTTTTATTTCTCCTGCTACCTTGGTCACTGCGTTCCTGAAGTCGGCAATCCGAATAGGTTTGATTAAATAATCCGTTACATTATTTTTTATTGCCTTGAGGGCATACTGTTCATAAGCTGATACAATAATTACTTTACTGGATAAGTCCTTAATAGCATCCAGGATTTCAAAACCGGACTGATTGTATAATTGTATATCCAGATAAATGAGCTCAGGCTGTAATTGCAGAATTTCGCTAATCGCTGTTTCGACCTGATCGCTGCTTCCGATGATTTGTAATTCCGGGCAATAACGATCGGCCATTGTTCGAATGAGGTCGATATTGGGTTTGTCGTCGTCAACAATGTAAGTACGTATCATATTAGAGTTTGTTATAAAGGTGAAATCCAAATAAGAACAGATTACTCATGAATATTTTGGAGGAAATCATGGGATCATAGACTACCTCTGTTTTGAGTCCTAAACGGACATATTTTAATGTCAGGAAATAAAAACTATTCTGAATATTAAGTTTATAATTTTCAGGTTTTGATAAATTTTTATGGGAGCTGAATAATCGACTTTGATTTTCCCAATAAAATTGTTTGCTCAGTGGCCTTAATGGTTGCTGGAATTGAATATTCATTCCGTACTCCAGTTTTTGATGTTCACCCGCCTTTAAACCATAAAGTTCAGGTTCTTGTCGTTCTGTAAATATTTCTTGTCGGCGTATACGTGTGATTTCGCCGCCTACCAAACCAAGCTCAAGCTTACCCAGTTTTGGCCATTGTTTACTCATACCTGCATTAAACAAAACATAGCCGGGCGAGTAGTAAGCAGAATGTAAAAAATGTTCAGTGGCTGCGTTATCACGCATCTGATAATTGGCATGTAATTGAGTTTTGCTTTGAAGAGTCGTAATCCATTGAATTTCCCCCAAGGTATTACTCAGCAGATCCATTTTTATATGCAACAAGTCCTGAACATGCTCAGCTTTATTTTTCGCAGTATATCGATAGCCAAATTCGTTCCAGATATACAGTTGACATTCCATCCAGGATAGCTTCAAACGATTATTAACACTCACTTGGTAATAGGCCATGAAGAGGTTTTGCTGTTGTTCTGCCGAACTAGGATTAATGAAAGAAGTACCATTTAGGGTGAGGAAAAAATCAAGGCGGAAATTATTTTCAAATTCCCGCCAGGATTTTGTTTTTTCAGACTCCTGCGTTTCGATAGATGAGTGTGTTTTCCAGCGCAAGACTGCATTCCGGATGATGGAGTCTGAAATATTTTTTAAAACAGGTGCAGCAAAACAATGAGGATTAGACAGAGCTGATACAGGTATTATCGTAAATAAACCGGCTGCTACAACAAAAAGTTCATATGGACAATACCTATATAGCATCTGCTGTTTTCATAATAATTATGCCTTCGTGGTTTAGGGAAATAGAATCCATGGAGGCATAAAAAAAGTTAATACATATTTTGTATGGGTATTCGTATTTTATATTGAATTCCGTCGCGTTGAAGCATATATCGGCCGGGTAAGATGCTTCGCTTATTAATCTTCAATGCCATACACAGTGATTCGGGTAATTCAATGGCTTCTTCAAAATCCACCTTGCTCTGATTTTCGAAATAAACCAGGGCTTCTGATTGTTTCAGCTTCAAATCATCGAAAGAGATTATTAGCTCCAAATAAGCCTGACGGTCATCGTAACGAAAAAGGAACTTCAAAGAAGATTCGCTTTTTTCGGTGTTTAAACAGAGCCCAAGCTTTTTGCAATCCTGGCTTTTCCGACCAACTCGCCCATGGGTGGTCGATTCAATCACGCCTGCCTGTGTAATCAAAAACAGGGTACTGATTAATAAAGTTAAAGTAGTTGTTTTCATAATCCTGATACAAACATAAAGCGGACATTCAGGTAAATGATATACAATTGAGTATACGAATAAATATTTGAGTGAAAGTGGAAAAGTATCCCGTATTTAGGGGCTGTTGGTTATCTTCCCGGCGCTTCAAATTTAAGGAAGCGTTCAAGGGATAGTCCCACACGTGCGGGACAACCTTTGGACGATGACGCCAAAGTTGAAGATGCCGGTGAGAAGTGAAAATCAAGAAATGAACTGCAAGCTTATTGAAGAGATATAAAAAATTACCGTGCATTTTAATGAGCACAATTCATACCAAAATGCAATGATATCAAATGTTTTCACGTCAAACAGCAACCTCTATTTAACCGAGCATTGGCAGCAGCAAGTCACGCAGTTACTAAAAATAAAGCCTGTAAACCGAGCATTGGCCAACTGCAAAATTTGGGTTCAACATCAATTGCATGAGAATCATCCCCATCCGGGTAATTCTTTAATCTGCTGACCATGAGAAGCAGACACTTTATTAATAGGCCTGATTGTAGCTAAGTGCCGTGCACTGCGAAAAGCAGGTGGGTGGATCAAGAGAAATTGAAGTCATCTTCCTTCTTCCAATAAACTGTTCAATGAACCTAAGTCGATCGAAACTAAAACAATATTTTATCTTGTATCATTTTCTTTCTGCCTGCAGCAATAGGTATTTCACTTCCATCTTTCAAGAGCAGACTGCCATTTTTGGAACGTAAAATTTTTTCAACTTGCTGAATATTGATGATATGCGATTTGTGCACGCGAACAAACATTTCGGGAGGTAATTTAAGTTCATACTCTTTAAGCGTTTTGGTATCCGTTTGGCACTGTCCGCGTTCTGTATATATCTTGGTATAATTGCTCTTCCCTTCGAGCCTTATGATTTGCTTGGCTACCGCAATC
>DAIRSC010000255.1:0-3733 GCA_036804585.1 Chitinophagaceae bacterium | reverse complement strand
GATTTTCACTGCTCACCGGCATCTTCAACTTTGGCGTCATCGTCCAAGGGCTGTAAAATAGGACTAACCCTGGAACGCCTCCTTAAATTTGAAGCGCCAGTGAGATGAGCAGCAGTCCTTAGGTAGAATGCATCAAATGTTTTAAATTTGATTTTTCTTTCTTCTCATAAAAATGTATCAAAAACACTCTTTTAATCCCAATTATGACATGTTGATGGTTTAGCCTGATAATATGAATCCATTGGGTAGGATATTGTAGTAAAAAAAGAAGCCGAGAAAACTATCATTATGAAAGTAATCATTCCTGTTGCAGGTGCAGGGGCCAAACTACGTCCCCACACTTATACCCAACCCAAACCCCTGATTCCTCTTGCCGGGAAGACCATTCTCAGCTTTATTCTTGATCAATTTATTGAATTGGGGCACCGAGAATTTATTTTTATCATAGGCTATTTGGGTGAAAAAATCCAGGACTATGTCAATGCCAAATACCCGGATATTCAGGCTATGTTTATACAGCAAAATGAGCGGTCCGGTACCGGGCATGCCGTTTATCTTGCCAAAAATTATATCGGAAAAGATGAGGAGATCATGGTTGTTTTCGGAGATACTATTTGTGATTATCCACTCGAGACGGTTATCAAATCAGAAATTTCGCTCATTGGATTAAAGAAGGTTGAAGATCCCAGGGAGTTTGGTGTAGCTGAACTCCACACGGATGGAACAGTCAAACATGTGGTTGAAAAACCATTGATTCCTAAAAGTAACTTGGCCTTGGTAGGAATTTATAAAATAAATGAAAGTGCTCAGCTTTTCGAACTTATCGAGAAAAATATGGAGAAAAGTGAGCATCATGAAGAATACCATTTAACCACTGCCATTGAATCACTTGCACAGGAATGGGGTAAAATTGGCTCTTTTTTTGTTGAGAATTGGTTTGATTGTGGCAAAAAAGAAACCTTGATTGAAACCAATGCCATTCTATTGGAAAAAGTAGAGTTTGCATCCGAAGAAGTTCCTTTTTTTGATAATACCATCATTATCCATCCGGTGAGTATTGGTGAAGGTTGCGAAATTGAAAACTCTATCATTGGTCCGCATGTGACCATTGGCGAAAAGGCGATCATTAAATCATCTATGGTGCGTGATTCAATTATTGGATCATATTCCGTGCTTGAGAAGGTGGTTTTGCATTCGTCCCTCATTGGCTCAGATGCCTTTGTTTGTGGTGCCAGCCAAAGTTTAAACATTGGAGACAACACCGAAATTAATTTAAGCAAATAAGTATGAGGGCAGATTTTTCGTTTACACCTGAAGGTCATTTTGACAATCGAATTACTCGATTATTTGGAATACGATACCCCATCATTCAAGCGGGTATGATATGGGCTTCCGGCTGGAAATTAGCCTCAGCGGTCAGTAATGCTGGTGGTTTGGGATTAATTGGAGCTGGAAGTATGCGCCCTGTAATACTGGATTATCATTTACAACAGTGTAAAGAACCTTCAAAGCTTACGTTTGGCGTGAATCTGCCTTTGCTGTATCATGGAATACAAGACCAAATCGATTTAATCATTAAACATGAAGTACCTATCGTTTTCACATCGGCCGGTAATCCTAAAACATGGACAAACACCCTGAAAGCTGCCGGTATTAAAGTGGTACATGTGGTATCTTCTTCGAAGTTTGCATTAAAGTGTCAGGATGCAGGGGTGGATGCAGTTGTTGCAGAAGGTTTTGAAGCCGGTGGGCATAATGGTCGTGAAGAAACAACCACCATGTGTTTGATTCCTGATGTGCGAAATCAAATAGAAATTCCTTTAATTGCGGCAGGTGGAATAGGAGATGCGCGAAGTATGATGGCAGCAATGGTATTGGGTGCAGAAGGGGTTCAAATTGGTTCGAGGTTTGTATGTACCCCGGAAGCATCCAGTCATTTAGCGTTTAAGGAAAAAATTATAGAAGCCGGAGAAGGCTCAACTGAATTGGTGCTCAAAAAACTAACTCCGGTGCGTTTGCTCAAAAATCCATTTTATGACATGGTCAAAGAGGCGGAAAACCAATGTGTCGACAAGGGACAATTGGAAGAAATTTTAGGGAAAGGCCGTGCAAGAAAGGGCATGTTGGAAGGGGATTTAAAGGACGGCGAATTGAAATTGGTCAGGTTTCGGCCACCATTCGGAGTATCATGCCGGCTGCACAAATCGTTGAGGTACTATGTCAGGGGTTTAACGGCTTATTTAAAACTATTGCTGAAAAGACGAATTAGTATTTATTATATTTGACCAATCTCTATGCGGCATTTCATTCTACTTTTTCTCACGGTATTTTTACCAATAGCTATTATCGCGCAAACCGGCGTTAATACGAATAATCAAAACAATAACTCAAACCCTTATTCCAACAATCCTTACAATAATCCTTACGAAAGCAATCCTTATACAGGAAATGATCAGACAAATTTCTTGAAAGAGCAACGAGAGAAGGAAAATAAGGATGGGAAAAGTACAGATAAAAAGGGGCAACAGGATCCGAATAATATCGATCTCAAAAAGTTAGATCCGGAAAGTATTAAGGATATGAATCAGTTAAAAAATGCTGAGAATTTGAATAATCCTCAAAATCTGTACGAAATGGATCCTGATTACCAGCGATATACTCAAAGTAATCTGAAAGCAAAAAAGGATTCTATACCTGCCAAAGAAGAAGAACTAAACAAAGATGAAAAACGGGTCTATGGGGCCAGTTTTTTCGCTAATAATGTTTTTGATTTATCAGATAAATCCCCCGGAACTCCTCCCACGGATTACCGACTGGGTCCCGGAGATGAAATCATTATTTCCTTATGGGGTAATGCCGAATTACAGCAATCTTATATCTTGTCGAGGGACGGATCTATTTTTCCAAGATTGGTAGGAAAGATTTTTTTACAAGGACTATCCTTTGATGCAGCCAGCCAGGTGATTGAAAATAAATTCAGAAAAATCGTTCCAGCGAATACACAAATTGATGTTCAGTTAAAAAGTGCCCGGACGATTAAGGTGACTGTGGTCGGAGAGGTAAAAAAACAAGGTACATACACGATGGCGGCTTTTAATACTGCTTTGAATGCACTGTTCCGGGCTGGCGGTGTTAGTTCGGTGGGGAATATGCGACGTATTGAAATTATCCGTGAAGGAAGGGTTGTGGATGAATTGGATTTGTATGAATATTTGCAGAGTGGAAGCCGTGCAAATGAAATTTATTTAGAAGACAATGACCGGATTTTTGTGGGGGTCTACGAAAAACTGGTTGAAGCAAAAGGACTCTTTAAGCGTCCAATGTATTATCAATTGAAAGATGATGAAGGATTAAAAGATTTGATTGACTTTGCAGGTGGAACAGCATCGGATGCTCGTAACTCGTTGATTCATATCAGAACCATCCGAAACGAAAAACAAGTATATGTGGACATTGATTGGCGTAATTTTTCGAATGGGGCATATGAAAATTATATATTGAATGACGGAGATTTTGTTCAGTTAAAGTCCATTAACGACGGTTTAAAAAATGTAGTAAAGATTGAAGGCGCTGTTGAATATCCAGATGATTATGAAGTAAGAAATGGTGAGCGTTTGAGTGAGTTATTACAGAAAGCTGGTGGAATTTTATCGAAGGCTTACAGACAACGAGCCTATGTTTTTCGTGCGGGAAATTCTCTGGAATCGGATGCATTAAAAATAGATTTAGATAA
>DAIRSC010000254.1:0-3733 GCA_036804585.1 Chitinophagaceae bacterium | reverse complement strand
TCTAATGATAACAAAGTACATGGTGCGCATTTTATCAAATCATGATAGTCCCTCTATTTGATTTCGTCAATGCTTGTGCTAAGCTGCCCGAATCCCAAGCCCAACGCACACTGGCGCGACGTTTGGACTTAGCGACATACTATCCCTGTCGGCTTTGCCGACAACCACAGCACAGATTTTAGCGTTACCCCACTGATAGTGTTCCAAAAAGTGTGTCTGGCTAAGGCTATCAACGATTTGGGAGAAAAGTTTGGAGGCGAAGGAGAAATTTAGGGCACTCCTACAAAACTATATCTAAAAGCATATAAATTTTGTTTTTTTTCATTTTTTATACGTAAAAACATATAAATAAATAAAAACCGCTACCTTTATATTCAAAAGCATATAAAGCCAACACAGAGTGGTTATGAACACAGATGGATCATAGTCATTTAAAAATCAGGTATTTTTCCCACTAAAATCACAAAAATCACAGTATAAAATGAAGGACTTAGCCGAATTTGTAAAATCCCGTCGAAAGCAATTGGGCATGACCCAGGAGGCCTTTGCACAGAAAGCCGGGGTTGCCTTAACGGTTATCCGAAAGATTGAACAGGGCAAAGAAAACCTGAGTTTGTCAAAAGTAAACCAGGTTCTGATCATGTTTGGCCATGTATTAGCCCCGATAAATGCAAAAGATGCGACAAGGAATCGTTAAGTACAACCTTGAGTTGGCGGGTATTTTGACCGCGGAAGACAATGGAGAATATCTGTTTACTTATGATGAACAGTATATTCAAAAATACCCGCATCAATTCATCACGTTTCAAATGCCCGTTAGGCATGCTCCGTATAGAAGCAAGCGGTTATTTCCATTTTTTGATGGCTTGATTCCGGAAGGTTGGCTGCTGCATATTGCGGCAGAAAGCTGGAAAATCAACCCGAACGATCGAATGGGGCTCCTGCTGGCCTGTTGCCAAAATGCTATTGGCGCAGTGAGTGTTCACCCAGTAAAGCAGGAAGCAGATGCGTAAATGTTTATATTGCTATCAGGAGTTGGAACACAATATGGAAGGTGATTACCACCCCCCATGCAACAAAGCATTCTTTGGCACTACATGGGCTCCAGCCTTACCTTATCGCTTGTCAGAGATGGAACAATTGGCCAAAAAAGCCGCTGAGTTGTCCATTACAGTACCCGGTGTGCAGCCCAAATTGTCGCTGGGCTGGATAAAAACCAAGCTGGAAAATGGACACCAGGGCCGATTAACCATTATGGATGCTTTGGAAGGCCTGTATATCCTTAAACCACAAAACCCGCAATACCCGCAAATGCCGGAAAACGAACACCTCTCCATGAAACTGGCCGAATTATTCGCAATAGAGGTGGTGCCCACTAACCTGATTCGTTTGGCCTCCGGAGAGTTGTGTTACATCACCAAACGAATAGATCGCAAGCAAGACGGGACAAGAATCCACATGATTGATATGCTGCAAATACTGGAGTTAGAAGACAAGTACAAAGGCACTATGGAAATGGTGGGAAAAACAGTGGGCGACTTGTCGACAAATACCTTGTTGGACAAGTTGCGCTTTTTTGAATTGACCGTTTTTAATTTCATCATCGGTAACAACGATATGCACCTGAAAAACTTTTCCATGTGGCGATCAGACATGGGCTGGGTATTATCCCCTGCCTATGACCTGTTAAATGTAAAAATGATTCTGCCAAAAGACAAGGAAGACATGGCCTTGTTGTTTGGCGGCAAAAAAGAAAACTTCAACAAGGGGTATTTCGATCAGTTTGGCATCTTTCTAAAACTCAATGAAAAACAAATCAATGCGGTTTACAAAAGGCTGGGGAAATGGCTACCCGAAGCGACCCGAATGATTGATCGGTCATTTCTGACCGATGACTATAAATCTACCTATAAAGCATTGATTTCCAAACGTGTAACGCTATTTACGCCATGACCGCTGCGTTCGGGCGACAACAGTTCGAAGCGGGTAGAAGGCGGCCGGGTGTTTTGGACCGGTTTTTCTGCGGAAAAACGGGGATCGGAGCCGCAGGCGGACAGCAGGAACAGAGAGCAAAAGAGGGCAAGCCGGGTGAGGTGCATGAGGTGGCGGTTGTGGGGTTAAAATATGCCGGAATCTGACAAATCAGGTTATTTAAACCCCCGCTATCGTGAAGCTGCCCTCATCCCAAGCACAACGCACACTGGCGCGACAATTTACCGTCGTAACATACTATCCCCGTCGGCTTAGCCGACAAACAAAGTATGGATTTTAGCGTTGCCATACTTGCAACATTGTTTTTTGGGGCTTAGCTTTGAACATCCAAACTACCAATAAAATGAGCGTCAAATACAAAATTCGTGACCAGCAGGGGTTACCTGCACTATTTGCGGCTGAGCAAAATATAAGATCTTGAAACATTAAGACTATCTAAAAAATTTGCCTTGAAAGCAAAAGAGAATAAAGATTCAAAAATTCAAGAAATATCAGTAGAATTCCTGGATCCCCTTAAGGATATTTTGTCTCTGCTTATCTTTTCAATCCACCATTAGAATTAGAAGAAGAATTCACTTTCTCATATTAAAAATAATTTATTATAACCCATTGCACATTTGTTTAACATATCCGGGATTTTGATTCATTTCCTAATTTTTTAGTCATGAAAAAAGCATTTTTCGCCATTTTTTTCTTCTTTCATATTCTGCCATTCATTTATGGTCAGGATTCATTATCAATCACCTTAGACTTTGATAAAGATACCCTGGAGATCCTTTCTCCCTGGTCATTTACATTACAAGTCACAAATAGGACTAATCGAGTTATCTCGGAGTATCCCTTGCTAATTGAAGCTGGATGGATAATCCAGTTTGGGTTAATTAAATTACAAATAAGACAAGGTGATGGAGCACATTGGCAAAATGCGAATATAGTTTCTAGCCGGCAGTCAGAAATTTATTCAGGCGGGATTAACCATAGTAAAATTCTTCATCCTTTTGAAAGCATGAGGGGGGAATTTACCTGTGCGCCACCTGTTGGCCTAATCAAACCTGGAAATGTTGATGTAAGAATTTTATACTACCCACTGGAAAAGAAAGATTTTATTGCATCAAGCCCAGTTACATTATTTTTAAAAGATTACCATGGTATTGACTCCCTTGCTTATAACTATATAAAAAATCAGCCACGTTCTGATTTTTTTCTTCATCCTGCTTTCCCTTCCATAAGAGTTGACACATCTGATATTTTTCGGGCAGAATACTTAATAAGCACATTCCCCGGATCTTCAATGGAGCCTCATGTAGTGCTTTATTTAGCATCTTTATACTGCTTAATGGCAAGGAATAAGTCATTTAAAGCTGAAAATCATGCTCAAGTCCTTCCATATTTGAGATTATCAAAGAAATATGCACTTAAAGCTCTTGAAACAGGAGATAGTAAAGGAATTAAAATAGCCACCCGCATATTACAAGTGTATGTAGATATTCTATTTACTCTTTATTCTTATGGGGTGCCGCAGGAAATAGAGGATGAATTTATTTTACCATTTCAAAACTGACCCGCTTGCGCGAAGCTGCCCGAACCCGCACTGGATTAAAGCTGGTCGCTTCGTGTTGCCGGCAAAGCCGGCGGAAATAATGGGCACGATGTTGAAACATCGCGCCAGCGTGCGTTGGGCTTGGGATTCGGGTAGCTTTGCGCAAGCGGTGGGGGAAATTATCAGTAAAAATATCGCTCC
>DAIRSC010000253.1:0-3735 GCA_036804585.1 Chitinophagaceae bacterium | reverse complement strand
CTGGAAGGTGGTTGCAATGAAGTCGCTTCAACGTATGGCGTCTTAGGTGCCTGTGCACGCAAGTATGCCCATAAAATCCCTTTCATCGTTAAAATCAATCACAACGAATTTATTTCTTATCCAAATCGTTTCGATCAAATTATGTTCGGAACCATCAAAGATGCATGGAATATGGGGGCTGTAGCGGTGGGTGCCACTATTTATTTTGGTAGCGATGAAAGTACACGCCAAATTCAGGAAGTCGCCAAAGCGTTTGAATATGCCCATGAATTAGGGATGGCCACCGTGTTGTGGTGCTACCTGCGTAATGGCGCTTTCAAAACAGCCGAAATGGATTATCATACTGCAGCTGATTTAACAGGACAGGCCAATCACCTCGGCGTAACTATTCAGGCAGATATTATCAAACAAAAATTACCTACCAATAACGGTGGTTACAATGTCCTGAAATTCGGAAAAACACATAAAAAAGTTTACGAAAATCTGACCACCGATCACCCAATTGACCTCACCCGTTATCAGGTAGCCAATTGTTATATGGGTCGTGTTGGTTTAATCAATAGTGGCGGTGAAAGTAAAGGTGCAACTGATTTGGCTGAAGCTGTGATGACCGCCGTCGTGAACAAACGCGCCGGTGGAATGGGTTTAATCAGTGGCCGTAAAGCTTTCCAAAAACCCATGAAAGAAGGTGTGGAATTATTGAATACCATTCAGGATGTTTATCTCGATAAAAGCATCACATTGGCTTAATGAAAAAATACTGAATAAAAAAAGCGTCCGATTATTGGGCGCTTTTTTTTCTATTATATGCGGATGATTTTATCAAATTTGGAGCACATCATTTTGCGTTCATAGCACGGGCACATCGATTGCCGAAATGTTTGAAATATACTAGCGAGAGCAGGGCTAAAAAATAACGTTTACTTGCACAGCAACACAGTCGCAACTCAATTACACGCAACCATCTGCTGACTAAAATGAAGCGTTCAATGACTTGTCAACCAAAATCCATCTATTGAATCCCAGCACGTATGATGTTCAAAGCACCACCGGCTTTAAACCACTCAATCTGTTGTGCATTGTATGAATGCTGAACCTGTATCGTTTCATTGCTTCCATCGCTATGGTTTAATACAAGTTGTAAATTTTTACCCGGTGCCATCGCCAACAAACCTTCGATATCAATCCGATCATCTTCTTGGATTTTATCGTAATCGGATTTATCCACGAAGGTCAGGGCCAACATCCCTTGCTTTTTTAAATTGGTTTCGTGAATTCGTGCAAAAGATTTAACCAATACTGCGCGAACACCCAAATGACGAGGCTCCATGGCAGCATGTTCACGTGACGATCCTTCGCCATAGTTTTCGTCACCTACTACAATACTTCCAATACCTGCCGCTTTATATGCGCGCTGCGTGGCAGGCACGGGACCATATTCTCCGCTTAATTGATTTTTTACCGAATCGGTTTTATCATTAAAAGCATTCACTGCCCCAATCAACATATTGTTACTGATATTATCCAGATGTCCTCTGAATTTCAACCATGGACCAGCCATACTGATATGATCTGTGGTACATTTTCCTTTGGCTTTGATTAGTAATTTTAATCCTTTTAAATCAGTGCCTTCCCATGCTGCAAATGGATCCAATAATTGTAATCGCTTGCTATCCGGGCTCACCAACACCTGAACACCGGTGCCATCTTCGGCAGGAGCCTGATATCCGGCATCTTCAACCGCAAATCCATTCATAGGTAATTCATCCCCACTTGGCGGATCCAATTTAACCTGCTCCCCTTTGTCATTCGTCAAAGTATCCGTCATAGGATTAAAACCAAGATCCCCGGCAATAGCCAGCGCAGTGACAATTTCCGGACTGGCTACGAAAGCAAAGGTGTTCGGGTTACCATCTGCACGTTTTGCAAAATTTCGATTAAACGAATGCACAATGGTATTTTTTTCTTGTTTTTCAGCGCCCATCCGATCCCACATTCCAATACAAGGACCGCAGGCATTGGCAAAAACTTTAGCACCAATTCCCTCAAAAGTTTCCAAAAATCCATCCCGCTCAATCGTATAACGAATTTGTTCTGATCCCGGACTAATCGTGAATTCCGCTTTACTGCTTAAACCTTTTTCTTTTACTTGTTTGGCCAAACTTACTGCACGGGAAATATCTTCATAGCTTGAATTGGTACAACTTCCAATCAAGCCTACTTCCACTTTAGCCGGCCAGTTATTGGCAGCCATAGCCGCCTTCATTCCAGAAATAGGCGTGGCTAAATCCGGCGTAAATGGCCCGTTCAAATGCGGCTCTAAACTACTTAAATCGATTTCAATTACTTGATCGAAATATTTTTCAGGGGAGGCATATACTTCAGCATCTCCGGTAAGATGTTCCCGAATGGCATTGGCGGCATCGGCTACTTCAGCTCTTCCTGTTGCCCGTAAATAGCGCTCCATGCTGTCATCATAACCAAAGGTCGAAGTAGTTGCACCAATTTCAGCCCCCATTTTACAAATGGTTCCCTTTCCGGTACAGCTCAAACTTTGCGCACCTTCTCCAAAATATTCTACGATGGCATTTGTTCCACCTTTAACCGTGAGTATACCTGCTAATTTTAATATGATATCTTTAGGTGCAGTCCAGCCATTTAATTTTCCGGTTAATTTAACACCAATTAATTTAGGCATCAGTAATTCCCAAGGCAATCCGGCCATCACATCACAGGCATCGGCACCACCCACACCAATGGCCACCATGCCCAGGCCACCGGCATTCACGGTATGGCTATCAGTACCAATCATCATCCCACCCGGAAAAGCATAGTTTTCCAATACAATCTGATGGATGATTCCGGCTCCGGGTTTCCAGAACCCAATACCATATTTATTCGAAACTGAACTTAAAAAATCAAAGACTTCTTTACTTTCCTGATTGGCAAATTCTAAATCTTCCTGACTCCCATTTTTAGCGACAATCAAGTGATCGCAATGCACAGTGCTTGGCACGGCAACTGACGGACGGCCAGCTTGCATAAACTGAAGCAACGCCATTTGGGCCGTGGCGTCCTGCATGGCCACCCGATCCGGATTAAAATCGACATAACTTTTGAGTCTGTCGTAATTCTTCAATTCCATGCCTTTATCCAAATGCGCATAAAGAATTTTCTCAGCCAAAGTGAGTGGTTTTCCGAGTGCTTGTCGCGCTGCTGAAATTTTAGAGGGAAAACCAGCATAAACCTGTTGAATCATGGAAAGATCAAATGCCATTTTATATCGTTTTGTTTTTGTTTGAAAATTTGACAAGCAGGTGAATGTTTAAAAACCTACTTTCTAAGTGACGCGAAGGTAAGACTTACATGCTTAATTGGCAAAGATCTTAGAAGAGCTATTTTAGAATTTTGCATTAAAATAAATCTGCTAAAACCAAAATTTAAACCCGGTAAAGCATTCGGATTTACGAAAGGGTTTAAACTTTTTTGTTCTTCTTGCTTATGTCATTTTCTATTTCCTAATTTAAATGTCTTCAGAATATAAAAGGCTTACAAGATGCGCTCCTCATTTCAGTGAATTCTGCTCAAAATTGCTTTATTTTTGACCTGTTGATAAAAGCGTTACAGTTGAAGGGAGCGTCGCAATTCCGTTGCATCTTGCGATACAGCCGGTATCCCAAATACCTGCTTTTTTGTTATGCCCTTTTTTTAGGTCAAACTATAAAGGCTCAGGAT
>DAIRSC010000252.1:0-3761 GCA_036804585.1 Chitinophagaceae bacterium | reverse complement strand
CAGAAATTTGAAGCCAAATGACTTAGCCAATTATTTTTGATCGTTTTGCAACGGTTTCAAATTTATCATACAAATGGTAGTGTGTTAAAAAAAATCGGATCTGGAAACAACCCAAAAGTAGAAGATTTGATTTTTAACAAATGAATGTTCAGGCATTAAAAAAACCGCACTAAGCGGTTTTTTTCTAATTGATGACAGTCTTTATTTAGCGACAACATTGCCTTTAATATAAATTTCGTACCGTTCTTTATCCGATTTGGCGTTTGAAGCGATATAAACCGTTTTGTTAAAAGTACCTACACGACCTTCGGTGTTGTACTTCACAGTAATTTTACCTTTTTGGCCGGGTAAGATAGGGTCTTTGCTCCAATCAGGAGTTGTACAACCACATGATGCAGAGCAACTTTGAATGATCAATGGCTCTTTGCCGGTATTTGTAAATACGAATTCGTAAACCGCCTGAGGACCTTCCTTCAAAGTTCCAAAATCATGGGTTTCTTCAACAAACTTGAAGACAGGTGCATTGGGTGATTTGTTACCTTGAGCGATTGCCGAGTTAACAGCAAAGAAGGTGAGAAAAAGAAACACGATGCTTTTCATGAATGTGGATTATAAACGGTCTGAAAGTGTTATTTGGATTAATGTTTCATCATGCTGTTGTTGTTAGCCGGAACAGAAGAATCCGGGGCTTTTTCAACAACTCCTGAAATTTTCAAAACTTTCGTTCCAACGTTTGAGTTATCAGTAATGGTTTTCACAAAGTTACCCGGACGGCCTTGGGTATTGTAAGTGGCCGTGATTTTACCGGTTTTGCCAGGCAATACCGGATCTTTCGTCCAAGTAGGGGTTGTACATCCGCAAGAAGCCTGAACACCGCTTAAAACGATTGGTTCACGTCCTATATTTTTAAATTCGAAATCAAAACTTACGGCAGGCCCTTCGGGAATGTTTCCGAAGTTGTGATCTTCATTTGTAAATTTCATGTTGGCATCCGGATTTTGAGCGGGAGTTGGAGCTGCAGCTGGTTTAGCAGCAGGAGCAGGAGCCGCAGCTGGTTTGGAAGCAGTTTGAGCAAAAGAAGCACCGGCAATCAGCATGGCAGCACTAAAAATGATTAATGTTTTTTTCATGTCTGTAAATTTTAAATTTGTAATCCAAAGTTAGAAGGTACAATATTTCAGGAAGTTAAGTCGTAGTTAAGTTGACCCTGATTAACAATGAATTTTAAAAGGCAAATAATTCGTGAATAGGATCAAAGAATCTTATTTTTGTCCATCTCTCAATTTTTAATTTTGGTAAAATGAACGCGATAGACAAGGATATTCAGGCAGGAAAAATTTCTTTTCAGGACTTTGTTTCAGAGGTATTACAGGATTATCGGATTGCTGTAGAAAGCCGTGAAGCCAGTTTGCTGGGGCGCAAAGAAGTGTTAACCGGCAAAGCAAAGTTCGGGATATTCGGAGATGGTAAGGAAGTTGCTCAAATTGCGATGGCTAAGGTGTTCCAGGCCGGCGATTTTCGTTCAGGTTATTACCGCGATCAAACCTTTATGTTTGCCAGTGGGTTGAGTCATATTGAAGCATTTTTCGCCCAGCTCTATGCCAATCCGGATCTAGAGGCTGAGCCTAGCAGTGCTGGCAGGCAAATGAATGGCCACTATTCAACACGTTTTTTGGATGCCCGGGGAAATTGGACAGCACTCAGTCAGTCGAAAAATTCAAGTTCGGATATTTCTCCAACAGCCGGGCAAATGGTGAGGGGTTTAGGTTTAGCCTTCGCTGCTAAACTCTACCGCAAGATGGATGGTTTGAATGATATGAAGGATTTTTCTAACAATGGGAATGAAGTATGCTTTACCACAATTGGGGACGCCTCAACCAGTGAAGGTTTATTTTGGGAAACCGTAAATGCCGCCGGTGTATTACGCGTACCGATGGCCATTTTTTGTTGGGATGATGGATATGGTATTTCCGTACCTCGGCATTTTCAAACAACAAAAAATTCGATTTCTGAAGTGCTCTCAGGCTTTCAATATGATGAAGAAAATGGGGGCATTGAGATTTATCGCGTAAAAGGTTGGGATTATGCAGGAATGGTAGAAACCTTCACCAAAGGAATCGCCAAGGTTCGGGCAAATCATATTCCGGCTATATTTCATGTTCAGGAAATTACTCAGCCTCAAGGGCATTCTACATCTGGTTCACATGAACGATATAAAACGAAGGAAAGGTTAGAATGGGAAAAAGAAACGGATTGTATTCGTAAAATGCGCCAATATATTTTGGAGAATGCTTTTGCAACAGAAGAGCAACTCCTGGAAATTGAAGACACAGCCAAAGCCCATGTTCAACAAGCCAAAAAAACAGCCTGGGAAAAGTTCATAACGCCGATTCAAGCTCAAATTGAGCAAACCCGACATTTAATTCAGCAGATTGTTTTTGAAGGACAAACACATGGCGAACAAATTGCAGCCATGTCTCAATCGTTGGGCGCTATCAGAGAACCTCTGAGGCGTGATGTCATGAAGACCATCCATAAAGTTTTGCAACTAGCACAATCTTCACCAGCGAGCGATCAATTACGACAATATTACTTGGCATTGAAGAGCGAAGCTGATGAAAAATACAGTTCCGTTTTACATTCTGTTTCTAACGAGAGTATTCAAAGGGTTGAAGCCATTCCTGCGAAATATGAAGGTGAAGAGTTGTTTCAAAATGGTTTTGAAATACTCAACCGATTTTTCGACCATACCCTAAGTACCAATCCCAAAGTAGTTGCTTTTGGTGAAGATGTAGGAAATATTGGTGATGTGAATCAGGGCTTCGCCGGATTACAAGAAAAGCATGGAAAATGGAGGGTATTTGACGCCGGTATTCGTGAGGCCACCATCATGGGACAAGGAATGGGTCTCGCCATGCGGGGCTTAAGACCTATTGCCGAAATACAATATTTAGATTATCTATTATACGGGCTGCAACCTCTGAGTGATGATGTCGCAACATTGCAATATCGCACAAAAGGTGGGCAAAAATGTCCTTTGATTGTCCGCACACGTGGTCATCGTCTGGAAGGAGTCTGGCATAGTGGATCTCCGATGGGGATGATCATTCATGCAGTTCGTGGAATACATGTTTGTGTTCCACGTGACATGGTACAGGCTGTGGGGATGTATAATACACTCCTTAAATCAGATGAGCCGGCCATTTTAATTGAATGCTTAAATGGTTATCGTTTAAAGGAAAGGGTTCCTTCGAATTTATTTGATTACACTTTGCCTCTGGGTTTACCAGAGGTCATTTGCGAAGGTGATGATATTTCGATTGTGTCCTACGGATCCACTTTGCGAATTATACAAGATGCGATTTCCGAATATCTGGAACCCGCCGGAATCAGTTGCGAATTGATTGATGTACAAACTCTACTTCCTTTTGATATCAATCATCGAATCATTGAATCGTTGAAAAAAACCAATCGAATCGTTTTTGTTGATGAGGATGGTCCGGTAGTAGCCACGGCTTATATGTATCAGCAAGTGATGGAACTGCAAGGGGGATTTAGATGGCTCGATGTCGCTCCGAGAACAATTTCTGCCAAAGCTCACCGTCCTGCTTACGGAAGTGATGGAGATTATTTTTCGAAGCCCAATGCCGAACAAATTGCGGATGTGATCAAAGAAAGGATGAGTGAATAGGTTAACCGGGTTTGTGAGTAGGATAATGTATATTAAAAAGGCTGTTCGTGTTTAATGTATATCCCTGTTA
>DAIRSC010000251.1:0-3763 GCA_036804585.1 Chitinophagaceae bacterium | reverse complement strand
TGAGCGGCGCACTGATGCAGCAAAACACCCTTGCTGCGACCGAATGGGCCTTTTCCGTACAGGACTGGCCTTCCGGCATGTACGTAGTACGGCTGATGAATGGCCCTAAGGTTCTCAGTCAGACCTTTGTGGTACAATACCGTTAATCAAAATGCAGTGCAGGCGAGGAGGCGTGCTCAGGGCAAACGTATCAAATTTTAGCGCCGGGGTTGGTGTTTTCACAAAGCACACTATGGAGTGTATGCATTGGCAAAACAACCCGATGGAACTGCACTTGATGGAAACGCCAAGCGCGGCGGGCAAATAGATGCTTTAATTCATCTCGAATCGATACAAAGCATTGACAATAATAACCATTAAAAAATAGTGGTTGCAATCCTTAAACCTTAAAATTTTAATTCCATGCTTTACTTGAAAAAATTGACTCATTACTCATCTTGCCTTCCTTTAATGTTTATGGCCCTTGTAATGAGCTTTGGAAAAATTTCGG
The DNA here is from genome assembly GCA_036804585.1 of Chitinophagaceae bacterium. Taxonomy (GTDB): domain Bacteria; phylum Bacteroidota; class Bacteroidia; order Chitinophagales; family Chitinophagaceae; genus OLB11. The sequence goes on along the minus strand of DAIRSC010000251.1, from coordinate 3,273 downwards.
CACAAGAAACATTGATTGATCCAGAGTTATGGCTCCCTGAAATTAGCGTCAATCCTTGTGAAGAACCAATTTTCTTGGAAAATCTACCTTCTGAGGGAGGAAGGCTTTGCGAACAGTATCCAAATTATGAAGCTTCTCCTGGTTGTACCATTGCAAATGGAACCACGACCAACTTTGGCGCCAACACCCTGATTGAAGACAAAAATTATATTGTAAACGGCCATTGGACAATTAATGTAGGAAAATTACAGGATTTTGAGACAAGTCTTGTCTTTAGAAATTGTAATTTCAAAATTGCTCCCGGTGCTCAGATCACAGTAAGGTGTCACAACAACAAAACAATGACATATGATGGATGCGATTTTTTTAGTTGCGACCAGATGTGGCGAGGTATAGTAATAGAGCACTATTTCACAGTACTAGGTTTTGAAACACCAACTTTCAACTTCACTAATTGTCAGATTGAGGATGCAGCTTCAGCATTATGGTTTAGAAACCCTAGTCTTGCTGTGGTGTTCCAAATTAATGGCAACACGTTTAACAACAACTACATAGGCGTTACCGCCTTTAAAGATTTTGGTTCAGGGGCGCCACAATGGATGTCATTGGCTTTTCTGGATAATACCATTGGAGCTACTCATAGCTTGCGTCCATTTTATTCCCCCAAAATACCTCCAGGTTGGCCTAGAGCAAAGGGCGGCGTAAACTTGAGTCTCCTATCTACAAGTATAGGTTCCGTTACTTCAAGCAATTATTTCTTCTTTATGGATTACGGGATTATTTGTGAAAATTCAGTTCTAACCTCTCGTCACAATACTTTTGATGCTTTGTGGGGAGACGGGATTTTTGCGAAAACGAGTAGCCTTACGGTAATTGGCGGGAATGAATTTATTGGGACAATGTCTTTTCCAGGGTTCACTCCAACTGTGATGCAAAATGGAATTAACGCATTCAGCAGCGATTTAAATGTTTCTGGTAATACATTCAGAGACAGGATACGTAATGCCATTTATTCGCGGGATAATTTCAATGCAGAACTGATAACCATTGATAACAATTTTTTTGAACCCCAAACCCAAGAGTCCAGGTATGGAATCATTTTGGATCGTTCTGCTGCTTCAGAAAGTGCCTTAATCCCGGCTCACAACCAGATTTTTCAGAATCATTTTAACAGTACTCCTTCTGATAATTTGCGGGTTTACACAAGCATATTTGTTCAAGGCCCCAACTCGGCAAGTGACATTTTAGATATTTATGAAAATCAGGACATCAATCTGGCGTTTGGTGATGGGTTTATTACCAATTCAGGTGAGGGTATATATGTAGCAGCAGAAAATGCTGATAATATCCGGATTGTTGACAACGATATTAAGTTTACTGGAAATGTTTCTCCGAACAGCCAAATATTTGGAATAAGATATGGTGCTACTTATTCAGAGAATTGTCATATAGATCTGAATAGTGTTTCGGGTGAAGAGACAACTTCAGGCCCAGATCAATACAATACTTTTGCAGGAACGCTTATCCATGGCGGACTTAGTGAAGTAAGTTTATGTAATAATTCAATATCTAATGGAAAATATGGATTACGATTCTTTGGCAACAATGATTACCCAACAATTTCAGAAAACAAGATTTATGACCATGAGATTGGATTGTGGATAAACAGTCCGGTAGAATTAGGCTATCATGATGGCAGTGGTAATCAATGGCTGGGAAATTACTCGACCTGGGCTGCCCAAAAGGAGGGATTGCTTTCTCCAAGCCCTACTGACCCGATTTCGGTCCGGTTCTGGGTTCCAGAAAGCGATATGGTGCCTTATTTACCTCCTTCTTCATTACTTTCGCCCAATCCAGAAAATGAAATAGATCCAATGCGGAAGTGGTTTAGATTTGACCTGGGTACTATGATTGACTATTGTACCTCAGAGGAGCCTATAATGGGCCTAAATGGCTTTGAAACCCGGATTGCCAATGGCATCAGTACTTTGACAGGAGCGAATCTTTGGGATGCCCGTAGAAATGTTTATCGCAAACTGTTAGAGCACCCTGAAATGATTACACCAGGATCTCCCATTGCTGCCTTTAAAGAGGCCTTCCAAAACACGTCTGTAGCTTCTTTTGCGCAGTTCGATGCATATTTTCGAAGTGCAACCCGATTTCCGGCAAATGAACAGGAGGGCCATGACAATTGGCTTTTAAGCATGCGGCAAAAACAAATACAAAGTGAAAGTTTACTCGCAACCGTAAACTTCGATATGAGTTTGGCAACCCCTGAACTCGTTGAACAGGTAAAAATACTAAATGAACAAATCGCTCTGGATTATGGTGGGGTATTGAGTGCAAAAGCGAGCAGGTCCCTTCAGTTAACGGAGCATTTGAATATTGTATTTAGCTTCAACCAAAACTTAAATGCATCAAATACTTACGAAGAAGCAAGAAAAACTCTCAATGCTATAAAAATTGAACACTTATTGGGAAATCCGATGTTGGAATCTCAATTTCAAAGTTTAGCAGAAATTGCAGCACAAAATGAAGAAGAAGTTGGTATTGCCAAATCAGAAGCAATCCTTCAACTTGGCAATTGTGATGTTACCTCCTTTGTGCCAGAAAATCGGGAGCGCCAAAAACCAATCAACCCCTCTAAGATTGAATCTTTTGCATTATTCAGCATTTTCCCCAACCCAGGCGCTGATAAGTTTATCGTTTCTGTGCCAAATGCAATTAACGGGATGCTACGGGTTTCTGATTTAACGGGTAGGACTGTCGAAATCCAGTATATCACCAATGATCAATCCGAATACACTGTCGACCTTGCTTCCAAGCCAACAGGATTGTACAATTTCAGTTTATTTCATTCATCAGGAAAATTGCTGAAGACCATAAAAATAAGCGTTCAGCGTTGATTATAATTCCCCACGGCCCCTGCACCGGACTCTATCCAATGCAGGGGCTACACATTTTCCATTACCATGAAAAATATACTAACTTTTTCCTTATTACTCATCCACTTGGCTGCCCAGGCACAAAAACACGACAATGTTTGGATGGCAGGAAGAGGTAAAGTGGCTGCGTATCAATTTAGCAATGGAATTACCTACTTGTTCGGCGCGGCTATTATAGATTTTCAACAGTCCCCACCTAAACCAAAGTTAGAAAATTTAGCACTGAATATGTACCCCACTGCAATCATATCAGATAAAAAGGGGAACCTGATTGCCTATACAAACGGCTGCCATATTGTCAACAAAAACCATGAAATTATGGACAATG
>DAIRSC010000250.1:0-3793 GCA_036804585.1 Chitinophagaceae bacterium | reverse complement strand
CAGATTGAAAAATACCCTCCCCTTTTTTGTTTAAAACCACACTATCATCCTTAAAAACCGTTTGGTTTTTACCGAAATAATGACAGAGGTAAACCAGAGAATCGGTTACATCCTGAAATTTTACTTTGATGTTATAACCGTCCTTGGCTTGTAACCCAAAGGAAATGACGAGGAACAAACAAACCGAAAAAAGTTGTTTTTGCATATTCTTACTTTAAAAAGTGAGTGAAATTACATCATCAAGACGTAGGATTGAAAAACCTAGTTGTTACATTTGCACCTGTTTAACATAGCCCCTCTTCGTCACTATTTAAACAAATCCGCATGCCTAAAAAGAAAAAATTTATTATACCGGAGCTTGAAATCCTTTCGTATGCGGCTGAAGGAAAATGTATTGGTCGGCATCAGGACAAAATTGTGTTTGTGGAAGGAGTCGTTCCCGGCGATTTGGCAGAGGTATTTGTACACAAGAATAAAAAAGACTGGGCGGAGGCAAAATGCAACAAAATAGTAAAGCCCTCATCCCATCGGCAAATTCCTTTTTGTGGGCATTTCGAAGATTGTGGTGGATGCAAATGGCAAATGCTCCCCTATACTCAACAATTGATCTATAAAGACCAGCAGGTACGCGACCAATTACAACGGATCGGAAAGGTACAAGTTCAAAAATATTTGCCGATTGTTGGAGCCGAATCCGATCGTTTGTATCGTAATAAACTTGAGTTTACGTTTTCTACCAAACGTTACCTAAACCGCAGCGACCTGGAAAGTGGATTGAGTTTCGAACAACCGGTGCTGGGATTCCATGCTCCCCGACTCTTTGATAAGGTGATCGACATCGAAACGTGTCACTTACAACCTGAACCCAGTAATGCCATCAAAAATTTTGTCCGTTCTTATGCCCTTCAAAACCATTTGAGTTTTTATGATATTCGCGAGCATCAGGGGCTTTTACGAAATCTGATGATTCGGGTAGCTACCACCGGTCAGGTACTGGTGAATCTGGTTTTTGGCGAAAATCAACCGGAGCAAATTTTCCGGCTTCTTGATACTCTTTTTGAACAAGGACAAATCAGCTCCTTACATTATACCATCAACACCAAACTCAACGATAGCCTGTACGATCAAAACATCATACACTACCGGGGTAGCCGGGTGATTGAAGAAAAACTGGAGGACTTTGTATTTGATATCAGTCCAAAATCATTTTTCCAAACCAATACCCGGCAAGCTGAAAATTTATATCGGGTAGCGCGCAATATGGCCAACCTAAAACCCGGTGATACTTTATATGACCTATACTGCGGAACAGGAAGCATCGGTATTTTTATGTCTAAACATTGTGGCCGTATCATTGGCGTTGAAACCATTGAAGACGCCGTAAAAGATGCCCGCATCAATGCGGAAAAAAATCATGTCAAGGATGCGTTGTTTTTTGCGGGTGATGTGATCAAAATTTGTGATGATCATTTTTTTGCAAAACACGGGAGACCGGATGTGATTGTCATTGATCCTCCCCGTGCCGGTTGCCACGACGATTTACTCAATAAGCTCCTGCATATCCGTGCGCGTACCATTGTGTACGTGAGTTGCAACCCTGCCACTCAAGCCCGGGATCTTCAGCGCCTGAGTGAGGCGTATCATTGCACCCAATCACAGGCAGTGGACATGTTTCCGCATACCCATCACGTAGAAAATGTGGTTAAATTGGAATTAAAATAACCGGGCTCTTCTTTAAGGCATTACGCATTTAATTGCTTTTCTTTTTTGATCAGGCAGCGCATCGTTATCTCATTTTCAATCATTCTTCTCGCTGTTCGCCGCAAACGGTGCCTGGCTAACATCGGGGCTGTATCACATCGCAGCCGCTTGATTGAGCGATGAGGAAATACAAATTTGCATTTACACCCTTCTGTGCATGATTCCAAGGTCCACTGGCAGAAAGACCCATTCATTTTCGGTCAAGTTCGAACAAAGGAGCAGGGCGTATATACCGGTCGGTAAAGATGGATGATTTGTGTGCGAAGAAAGTGCGATAAAAAAAGTCGTGCAATTTATTTTCAGACTTTTAATGTAGGATTCCACGCAATCAAATTATACGTACTTTTGACAACCATGAACGAATCGATTAGCTCTCATCCCTGGATAGAAAATTTACGTCAGGCTCTTTTAGAATCACTCCCGGGCGCTGAAGCCCATAGGCGCATGATTCCCTCAAATCGACAAATTAACCTTGAGGCGCCGACGGACGCCCGTGTCAGTAGCGTGATGATATTATTATACGAAAATGATGCTGAATGGAATACTGTGCTCATTCGCCGCAGCAAAGATGGTCAGGTACATAGTGGGCAAATCAGTTTCCCGGGCGGGAAAAAAGAAAACAGCGACCCCAACCTGATTTATACAGCGAAAAGAGAATGTGAGGAGGAAATCGGCATACCCAATGATCAAATCGAAATTCTAGGTACCCTCAGTGATGTTTACATTCCACCGAGCAATTTTTTGGTCACCCCGGTCATTGGTCACTTAACCACCACCCCGAGCTTCAGGGCATCCGAAAGGGAAGTTAGCGAAATAATCCGTTTGCCACTCAATTTATTGTTTCACCCGACCGTCAAGTGCACTCATACCGTAAAGCCATCTTACAATCCATCAGCCTCCTTCGAAACCCCGGTTTATGCACTTGCGGATGATTTAATTGTTTGGGGAGCAACGGCCATGATGATTGCCGAGTTGGAAGTCATCATCGAACAATTCATGCAAACTCCTGCTTCCTAAAGAAATTCCCTTCAAGTTGTTACCAACAAAACCTATTTTTGGATAAATCAAACAGTATGCTGGCAGTTATTACAGGAGCAAGTAAAGGTATCGGATTCGCCATTGCCAAAACCTTTATTCAACAGGGTTTTGATTTAGCCATTTGTTCTCGCAATCAAAAAGAAATTGAAGAAGCAGCGGCACAATTACAACAGATCAATTCGAAGGCATGTATTTTGGCTATGGCATGTGACCTCAGTCGAAAAAAAGAAGTTGACCTTTTTGCACATAAAATTTTAGATACTTTTTCTGCTGTTGAAATTTTAATCAACAATACGGGCAGATACTTACCCGGAAATTTATTGGATGAACCGGAATTTCAACTTGAATCCCTGATTGAAACAAATTTATACAGTGCTTATCATTTAACCCGGCATCTTTTACCAACTATGATCGCTCAAAAAAGAGGTCATATTTTTAATATGAGTTCTGTTGCAGCTCTAAAAGCATATCCCATGGGTGGTTCATACAGTATCAGCAAATATGCACTGGAAGGATTTTCGAAAAATTTACGCTCCGAAATGATGGCCTATGGCATTAAGGTAACTACCATAAACCCGGGAGCCACCATGAGTGATTCCTGGAAAGGAAGTGGCATTAGCCCGGAGCGTATTTTGAAGACAGATGATATTGCTGCAGTAATCTGGAGCGCTTATCAACTTTCACCTCAGGCTGTCGTTGAGGAAATCGTTCTCCGACCTTTATTGGGTGATTTGTAAACCATCTGATTCATTGAGAATCTGTGCCAAAAGTAACCAGGGGCTGCTGCTTATCTCACTGGCACTTGAAATTTAAGGAAGCGATTAAGGGATAGTCCCGCACGTGCGAACCATTAGACGAAAACGCCGATTTTAAAAATACGCTTGATCAGTGAAAATCAAGAAATGAACTGCAAGCTCATTGAAGTAATTTGACAAATTACCGTGCATTTAAAAAAGCGAAATTCACCCCTGAATGTACTGATATCAAATACTTT
>DAIRSC010000249.1:0-3799 GCA_036804585.1 Chitinophagaceae bacterium | reverse complement strand
AATCCATTTTTTCCCTGATTTCCACGAAATGTTGAAATTCGCTTTGTTTGGACATTAAGCGATTCATTCGGGAGTTGGTTGATTCAAATAGTTCATTCCAGCCAAGCCGAATTGTTTGAATTTTAAGCTGAAGTTGTTGTTCAATCAATTGAAACGAATTTCTCAAAAACACCAAAGGCATCACAATTTCGTTTTCCTGAAAATACGATTTAAGAGGTAACCAATAGGCTACTTCCGCTCCTCCCCCAACAAAAGCGATATTGGGCAAAATAAACTCCTGATAAAGCGGACGCATAATTACATTCGGAGAAAATCGTTCCGGGAATTGATCAATTTCAGCCTGCAACATTTCTTTCGAAAAAGTGATTTCCGTATCCAACACTTTCCAATGGTCGCCCACTTTCTCAATGCGCGCTCTTAATCCCGGTTTGAGATAAAATAAATTGATAGATCTCAAAAAAGCTTGTACCGGGTAATAGTTTTGCCATTGCTCAAAAACCTCTTTCAACACTTTTTTACTTTTCTGTTCAAAACATTCAGCAATCAAATGAGATTTTAATGATGCTTTTAAAGCGGTATGATTGGCATCTAATATGAGTAGTCCTTTACTTGAAAATAAGCCGTTGATTAAAATTCTGATCGCCTGACTCGCGGTATGATTGGGCTGGTAGGCTTCTTTGACCAAACGAAACATAGCCTCCTGTTCAGGTAGATTTAAATTGGTTGTTTTTTCAAGATATTGTATAAAGGGTTCAATATCCGTTAATAGCATAGAACCACATGCGCCTGACTGATTCGTTTGCCATTGAAAATGCTGGTTATTCCAGTTCCACGAACCAATTTCATCCAGATCATGATCTTCACTTCCGATATAATACACCGGGACAAAATGGTGCTCCGGAAATTTTAGCCGACATAAATCTGCCAGCTCAATCGCATGAATAATTTTATAAATTAAGTATAAATGACCGCTAAACAAATTAGGTTGATGCGCTGTACAAATGGTGAATGTATTGTTCTCTGTTAGGTTAGCAATATGACGCAGCTGCAATGGATGTAACTTGATTGATTCATATTGCTCAATGAACACTTTTTGTAAAAGTGTGCGATTGATTTTTTGTTTCGATTTGAGCGCTATTTGTTTGCCTATATCCATTATCTCAGGATAAGAAGGTACAATATCTTTCAGCGGACTTTGTCCTTGAATATAATCCAATACCAACTTTGAAAAACGACCTGTTTCTTTTAATGAAATATAATTGCTTGAAAAAGGCATTTAAAGTGTTTTTCCGTCAACCATGTGTAAAATACGGTCCGATTTGGCCGCTAATTCCTCGTTGTGTGTTACTAAAATAAATGTTTGTTTAAACTCATCGCGAAGTGCTTGAATCATTTCAAACAATTCGAGTGAATTTTTACTATCCAAATTTCCTGTAGGTTCATCGGCCAAAACAATACTGGGTTGGTTGATGAGAGCGCGTGCCATCGCAATCCTTTGTTGTTCACCACCCGATAATGCACCCGGTTTATGTTGATACCGCAAAGTAAGCCCCAATCGATCCAATAACATCATAGCTCGGCTTTTTGCTTTTTCCATGGATTCACCGGCAATGAGTGCCGGCATGCAAACATTTTCCAAGGCGGTAAATTCGGGCAACAAGTGATGGAATTGAAATACAAATCCAATTTTTCGATTCCTGAAAGCAGAGAGCTTGGTATCCGAAAGCTTAAAAACATCTGTACCATCGATAATAAGTTGACCTGAGTCCGGACGATCAAGGGTTCCTAAAACATGCAATAAAGTACTTTTACCTGCACCTGATGCACCAGTGATACTAACAATTTCGGACCCCGCCACCTCTATGCTCACCCCGTTTAAAATTTTCAAAGTTCCATAGCTTTTACAGAGGTTTTTTGTGGATAACATCTTGCAAACTTAAAGATTTGGCAGTTATAAATTAAATCTTACATTTGCGCAAATCAGTAGACAATTTAAAAAAATATAGATATGTTCTGGAGTTTAGAATTGGCCTCTCATTTAGAAGACGCTCCTTGGCCGGCAACAAAAGATGAATTAATTGATTACGCTATTCGTTCGGGTGCTCCTATTGAAGTGATAGAAAATCTTCAGGAGTTGGACGACGAAGGTGAAGCCTATGAAGGCATTGAAGATATCTGGCCTGATTACCCGACCCAGGAAGACTTCTTCTTTAACGAGGATGAATATTAATTAACGCCCTTGTGGCGTTTTTTTTATTGATAAATGCCGACTGCATATTTCTAATTCTACTTCTACTAATTATCTTGGGTCAACAAATTTCTCAAATGGCCTCTCACAAAAATATAAGAAAGTCACCGGCTCAACAACATGCACCGACAGCTGTTGCTGAACCAATTCATTCAAATACGCTGACGAAGTCTTATTGGCTTTGGGGTGTGATTCTGATTGCTTTCTTTGCCTTAATTACTTTTTGGAATACCGCTCAACATGGTTTTGTGTTAGATGATGTTCAAATCATTGAACAAAACAAAGTAACCCAAACAGGCATTTCAGCTGAAAATTTAAAAACCATTTTTACAACCAGTCACCGCTATGGTATGCAGGGTGACGAGGAGCATACTTTGTATCGTCCGATGACCAAATCCTTTTTTGCTTTTTTCTGGCAATGGGGAGAAGGCAATCCGCAGACATTTCATCGGGGCAATATTTTTCTATTTGCCCTCACAGCCATCATGTTGTTCATTGTGATGTTTAGATTTTTCAAACAACAATTTTTACCGGCATTTGGTGTCGCATTCCTCTTTGTGCTACATCCCATTCATACAGAAGTGGTTGCGAACGCGAAAAGTTTAGACGAAATTCTTGGGATGTTGGGTATTCTGATTTCTATTTGGGGCTTTCAACGCTATTTCGAAAAAAGACAAATCATCTGGTTTCCGATTGCGCTAATAGGCTTTCTGTTTGCGTTATTCAGTAAAGAAAGTGCAGTTATCGGAATTGCCCTTGCTCCTATGATTTTATATTTCGGTTCATCTGATTTTAAACTCAAACAAAGTATTGTGATTGTGGCATCTATGGCCTTATTATTCGGCATCTTTTACTTGGCTCGTGAAAATGCCATTGGCTGGTATTTAAAAACGTATCAAAACGATCCGAATATTTTAGACAATATCATATCCATGACGAAGAAGGATCCCGGTAAAGCAGGTGGTTCTTATGACCTGAATTTACTTCTTCCTACCGTTGTTTATTTGATGGGCTATTATGTATTCAAATTATTTTTCCCGTTTATACTCAGCAGTGATTACAGTTATTCCGTGGTACAAGTAAAATCCTGGACCGATTGGGAGTTTATATTATCACTGATCCTGCTTATTGTATTGATCGTTATTCTTGCACGACAAATTAAAAGTAAACATCCATTAAGTGCCGGCATTTGGTGGTTTCTGATTGCCTATAGTATTGTCAGCAATTTATTTATTACGATTGGCGTCAGTTTTGCCGAACGTTTAATGTTTTTACCCAGTGTCGGATGGTGCCTGGCAATAGTAGGAATTGCATTGTCTTTTTCAAAAAATAACCAGCATGAATTCAAGGAATCAGGATGGATGAATATGTTCAAGTCACAGCCCATTTTATTGGGTCTGACCATCATTTTTGCATTGCCTTTCATTTATCAAAGTATACAAAGAAATAAAGATTGGGTCAATCTGGAAACACTGGTTAAAAAAGAACTCAGTGAAATTCCCAACTCGACCCATTTAAATTTTTATTGGGGTAATTATTTGAGCGGAAGTG
>DAIRSC010000248.1:0-3845 GCA_036804585.1 Chitinophagaceae bacterium | reverse complement strand
TTTAAAAAAGTCAACACTTTCTCCAACCATCGTAAGAATGTTTCAAGTTTAAATCTTTTTAATTTCGAGAGATTTTGTAGTTGCTGCTGTTTATCACTGCCGCTTAAAATTCAAGGAAGCGTTTTAAGGGGTAGTCCTGCACGTGCGGGATTACACTTGGACGATGATGCCGAATTTGAAGATGCATGTGAGAAGTGAAAGTCGAGTATTTCAACTTAAAACTTTTAGATGGATATGAAACAGAATCATGCCCGAATACCTTGTTTTTTGTTCCAGAAATCGGCTAAATTGAAAAGTTTTCACTTTAAACAGCAGTCACTATGAAGTTAAATGCTTGACTTGTTGCCAGCGATTTAAATATTTGCCCAATATGTCAAACTCAATGTTGACGGTTTCTCCAACCCCAATATCTTGAATCGAAGTATGCGTATAGGTATATGGAATGATACTTGCTGAAAAAGAATCCATTCCGATATCATGACAAGTTAAACTTATTCCATTTACAGTAATCGAGCCTTTTTCAATCACCAATGCTGCAAATTCGATTGGAAAATTAAATTTGAAAACCCAACTGCCGTCAGCTTCGGTAATCTGTTGGCAAACTGCCCTGCAATCGACATGCCCCTGCACCAAATGCCCGTCCAATCGACCATTCAGCGGCAAACATCTTTCCAGATTTAAAATTTTGCCTGTGTGCCAGTTTCCACAGGTAGTTTTTTCAATGGTTTCACGAATGGCACATACCCGATGTTTACCCGAGCCCTGCTGAGTAACGGTTAAACAAATGCCATCATGTGCCTGGGATTGATCGATTATTAAGGCAACACTAATCGGACTTTCAATTTCAAAAATCAGGTTTTCGACATCTTGCTCTATGCTGAGCAGAGTGCCCATACACTCAATAATTCCGGTAAACATACTTTACAATTTGGTGGCGGTGCCAGCATGTTGAATGAGGCCCGTGTCTGTTTGAATCTGATAGGTAAATTTAATCAAGGTGGTATCGGCAATTCCACTTTTAACACCCTTGCCCGATAAGGTATCATCGAAGCCGCAATACTCTTGTCCGTTACCCAAGAGGCTGTCAATGGTAAATTGAAAAAAGCGACTCGCTTTAGCTGTAAAAAAACCACTTGGACAAAATCCACTGATGCTTAAATTCACAGAGTCAAAGGCCTGAATGATCAAAGGAAAGGAATCTGTTTTAACCACCTCGCCGGTTGCATTAAATAAAGAATCCCGATAAAAATACTGACCGGCAAATATTTCAGCAGGGTATATGCATGTTGAATTGTCGGGAATTCCCGGAAAATCCCAATTATAATTGATTGCCGACGGATCATTGCAGTATTTATTTTTAATACGCGGGTCGGTAAATGGTTCAGGATCTTTGTATTTTTTACAGGATACTAATGCCAAAACAAAAAAGAATATCAGGACCAATCTCATATACACAAATGTATACCAATCCAACTTCAACTCAGTCAATAGTCCGAAAATTTTATTGTTGTCCGCAATCAAATTATGTACTTTTACGCTTCTAAAAATCGATCATTAAAATGGGAATGAATAAAACAGTTCAAAACGCAGATGAAGCCATTCATGGTATTGAAGATGGAATGACCCTCATGTTGGGGGGCGTTGGATTATGTGGTATTCCTGAAAAATGTATTGATGCACTCGTTCGAAAAGGTGTCAAAAATCTTATCTGTATCTCCAACAATGCGGGTGTTGATGATTTTGGGATTGGTTTGATGTTGCAAAAAAAACAAGTTAAAAAAATGATCTCTTCCTACGTCGGCGAAAATGATGAATTTGAGCGACAAATGCTCAGCGGGGAACTCGAGGTTGAATTGGTTCCTCAAGGGACATTGGCCACAAGGTGCATGGCAACCGGTTACGGCATGCCCGTTATTTTCACTCCGGCCGGTGTGGGTACTGAAGTTGCCGAAGGCAAGGAAACACGTCGGTTCACGATGTATGGTGTCGAAAAAGAATATCTGATGGAGCGTGCGTTCGAAAGTGATTTTGCCATCGTTAAAGCCTGGAAAGGTGATACCCAGGGTAATCTCATTTATCGTGAAACTGCGCGTAATTTTAATCCCATGATGGCGATGGCCGGAAAAATTACCATTGCCGAAGTTGAAGAATTGGTTGAACCGGGCGAATTGGCCCCCGATCAAATTCATACCCCGGGCATCTTTGTGCATCGTATTTTCAAAGGTGAAAATTACGAGAAGCGCATCGAACAACGCACCGTTCGCGCCAAAGATGCGTAGTTTTTAGCTGTATATTTTGTTCAACATCTTTATGGTCAAAATTCAGATTTGTAGGCGGCCGGGCACACTATCTACTGCAAGTCATCTTCTGCTTGCGCGGGATCAGTTTTTTTTCGTTCCTGTCGTTGCCGCAGTTCGTCATTGATTCTTACTCAGACTTATTGGGTGTAATTTTTTTGAGAAATTCATACTATAATAGCCACTAAAAATCTTCATTTAAAAATTCTCTTTCCAGTCCTTCCATACTCACGAAATCAATCGACTCTTGTTGGGAGGGAGTGAGGTTGAGGGTTTCTGTTTCTTCAATTCCAGCCCATAGCGTTTTACAGGTATTTTGTAAACCATACAGGGCCATCGAAAGATTTTCCTGATACATTTTTTCATGCAATCGAATGATATCAGCAATATCCTTTTCAGTCATTTGTTCTATTTGACTTAAATCAATAATGAGGCTCTTCGATGCTGCAATTAATGAATCTGCATGTGTATCCAGACCGGGGCTCATTAAAGGCGTCCAAACAGGCCCTAATAGGTGAAGGATATCAAAATTTTCGTGTGGGTCAATGTTGTAATTCATCGAGAAAAGATATTGTATTGAAGTAAAAATAATATATTATTTTTGTTTTAATAATTAGCGTCAGCATGGATTCACAATTTTCAGCAAAAGTCAAAGAAATTATTTCCTTTAGTAGAGAAGAGGCCCTTAGACTCGGCAATGACTTTATCGGAACAGAACACCTGATGCTTGGAATGATTCGCGATGGCCATGGATTGGCTGTGAGGGTATTGCAAAATCTCAAAGTGGATATGTTTGATTTACGAAATGAGTTGGAGCGGGTCATCAAAAACAAAGGTCAGATTAAAAATCCTAACAATGTCAATAGTCTGCCTCTCACCAAACAAGCTGAAAAGGTAATTCGCATCACGGTATTAGAAGCTAAATCGTTGATGAGTAATCTGGCCGAAAGTGAACATTTAGTTTTATCGATATTAAAAAACAAAGAGAATGTGGCCTGTCAGATTCTCAATCAAAATTTTAGCGTGGATTACGAGACATTTAAAAATGAATTAGAATTGGTAACCGGAACCGGTGGAACCCATTTTACCGGTGAATTGAAAGACGAAGGAGGCAACTTTGAAGATGATGAAGAACGCGCGCCTTATCAGCGAAAACCATCCGCGCCATCCAATAGTAAATCTAAAACGCCTGTACTTGATAACTTCGGTCGGGATATCACCCGTTTAGCCGAAATGGGGCAATTGGATCCTATTGTGGGACGTGAGAAGGAAATTGAGAGAGTATCTCAAATTTTATCCCGACGCAAAAAATATAACCCGATATTGATTGTAGAACCCGGCGGTTGTAAAACAGCCATCGTTGAAGGGTTGGCCCTTCGCATTTATCAGCGAAAAGTATCTCGTGTACTCTTCGATAAAAGAGTAGTGAGCCTCGATTTAGCCGCATTGGTTGCAGGTACCAAATACCGAGGGCAATTTGAAGAGCGTATGAAGTCCATCTTGAATGAACTCTAAAATAATCTTGATTTCATCCTTTTTATCGATGAA
>DAIRSC010000247.1:0-3872 GCA_036804585.1 Chitinophagaceae bacterium | reverse complement strand
TTTACCTACATTTTCTTCTACTTTTTTTATAGTATATTCCCAGCCAGCTTCTATTTCTAGTTACTTCTATGATCATTTCAGGTTGATTCCATGTACTTTCTCTCTTTTTAACTGAAATATCCGGAATTATATAACCGTCTTTTAGATCTTCATTTCTTAACACTACTTCCGGTGCTACTTTAAATTCGTATTGCAATCCTCTACCTTGTAAATGCCTACGAATATGATAAATAAAATCTGAAATCACTTCCTGATGAAGGGGGATGTTATAACCTGAAATCTGAGACATATTTTTATTTGTTTATTTGCTTATAACGCATTTAGATGCACAATAATTTTTCATATCACCTCAATAAGCTTGCAGTTTTTTTCTGATTTTCACTTCTCACTTGCATCTTCAAATTCCGCGTCATCGTTCAAGGGTTGTACCAAAGTACCATCCCTCGAACGCTTCCTTGAATTTGAAGCGCCTATGAGATCATCAGCAAGCCCTATTCAGGGCTTACTGAATAACTCAGAAATGCTGTAGATTCAAGGCGCGGGTAATGAAGCTGTTTTGATATACTTCGAGTTATCCGCAACAAAGAAGATGCAGTATTTCTGAGTAGCGAAAAATTCTGATTCTCAATTAAAGGCTTTTTAGATATATGACTTTAAAAAAGTGTGCATGAATGATTATAAAAATTCGTTTGAATGACCATCACCACACATTTTGAGCATTATTCAGTAAGCTCTATTTATGGTAGAAGGTTTCAGAAATGATCTGATCACCATCCCATTTTTGAACACTCACCTGACTTAATTTAACCCGACTGTCGTCCTGAAATGTAACATCCATCCAGTTTTCAATCATCACTACACCGGTTTCTTCATCAGAAGCCATAGCTGTGATACCCGCGCCATGAACGGCTTTCACCATCGATATAAACTTTTGTTCGTAAGCCCGATTGGCATCCTTTCCTACACGGGGTTCTTCACCGATTTCCTGCATCACCACATCGGCATGATAATATTTTTCGAATGCTTCCATGAGTTGCCCTGAAAAAATCATATCGTGCAGGGCTTGAGATTTTTGTTTGTATGTCATGTTGAATATATTTGATGCAAATATATGTTTAAACATACAATTTGAAGAAGACTTTTTAGAGCCCCTGCATCCAAAAAAAATTTAACAGGGAATTGATGCGAGACATAGGAGCAGCTTCGTTGATGGGGGCTGCGGCATTAAACCTTGATTAAACGCTCAATCACCCGGGGAAACCAGAAATGTTCAAGTTTTAACACCTTGGCCGCAAGGCTTTCGGGATTATCATCGGGTAAGACTTCCAATTCCTTTTGTAAAAGAATACGCCCTTTGTCATACTCCTGATTCACCATATGGATGGTAATACCACTCTTTTGCGCCCGGGCCTGAATGACGGCTTCGTGAACATGATGTCCATACATACCTTTGCCTCCAAAAGCCGGCAGCAATGAAGGGTGTATGTTGATGATTTGATTGGGATAATTTTTGACTAAATACTCCGGAAGCTTCCATAAAAAACCCGCCAACACCAATAAATCCGGCTTAAAAAAATCAAGCGTATCCAGGAAAACGGCCCCCTCAAAAATTTCACGGGTAATGATGGCCACATCCACACCGAATGAACGAGCGACCTCTATGACACCCGCTTTGGCATTATTGGTAACAACCAGCGGAAAAGAACAATTGGGCTGATCGGCAAAATATTGTAAGATAGCTTTGACATTGCTGCCACCGCCTGAAGCAAAGAGGATAATATTTTTCATTCGGGCCTTATTGAGGTCTTCAAAAATAAGTCAGAATATTTCCTAAATACCTATTTTGCAGGAATGCCTTCTGACTCAAGCAGTGAGATATCATTGGAAGCAGGGCGCCCGCGTAAGGGATTGCAGCGGTATGCCCGGCGCAGCAAAGGGCATATGAGCGGAAAGCCCGACCCCGGCCCCAAAGCCGGGGATACGCCCACAAAAAAATAACGCCCCTATTTTGCTTACGAGTTTATAGCCTCCTATAAAATACCCACAATTCACTGCGAGGCTTTCTTTATTGAGGCAATTAGGGTATTTTTACCCCCTTGCTGTGGTATTATTCGTATGAAAATTTTAAACCCGGCCTTTAAAGGATTGCTGAAGTTGCGCTGGAGTGCCATCGACAATTTTTTGCTGAACCCGGAAGGCACCCAAATAATGGTCTTTAATTCCCTTGTCCACAGTGGACAGTTTACGGAATTTGGGAAAAAATACGGCTTTAGCAGTATCAATCATTTTAAGGAGTTTAAACAACAAGTGCCGGTGCATGAATATGACGATATCAAGCCATACATCACCCGCATGATGGAGGGACACCAAAATGTGTTGTGGAATTCGCCGGTAACCTGGTTTGCCAAATCGAGTGGAACAACTTCCGATAAAAGCAAGTTTATACCTGTAAGTAATGAATCGTTGGAAGAATGCCATTACAAATCGGCGAAGGATGTTTTGGCTTTATACTACCACAATTTTCCCCGTTCGGGCATACTCAGTGGCAAGTGCCTGACCTTGGGCGGCAGTCATCAGGTCAATCAATTGAATGCGGATTCATATTACGGTGATTTGTCGGCCGTGATGATTCAAAACATGAGCTATTTTACCCAATTGATTCGTACGCCCGATTTGGAGATTGCATTGATGCAGGAGTGGGAAGAAAAAATTGAACGCATGGCCCTGAGTACGATGAAGGAAGACGTGACGATGATTGCCGGCGTACCGACCTGGACCATTGTTTTAATCAAACGAATATTTGAAATAAGTGGCAAAAACAATCTGCATGATATTTGGCCCAACCTGGAACTCTATATGCATGGGGGTGTCAATTTTAAACCTTACGAGCAGCAATTTAAACATCTGATACCCGGTGAGAATATGCATTATCTGGAAACGTATAATGCTTCGGAAGGATTTTTTGCGGCGCAGGATATCATTGGACGGGATGGCATGTTGCTGTTTTTGAACCATGGTATTTTTTATGAGTTTATGCCCATGTCAGAGTACGGGCAAACCCATCCGGAGACCTTGCAATTGGAAGAAGTCGCCCTTGGTGTGAACTATGCTTTGGTGGTGAGTACCAACTCCGGATTGTGGCGATACATCGTTGGCGATACCATTCAATTTGTTTCACTGAATCCTTATCGAATTCGGGTGACCGGTCGACTCAAACATTTTATCAATGCTTTTGGTGAAGAAGTTATTGTAGACAATGCCGATGCTGCGGTTGCACAGGCCTGCAAAAAAACGGGGGCTGTAGTGAGCGATTATACAGCTGCGCCGATTTATTTTTCGGAACAAGGAAATGGCGGACATGAATGGGCGATTGAGTTTGATCGGGCTCCATCGGATTTGACATTATTTACCGAGATGTTGGATAAACATTTGCAGGAAATCAATTCAGACTATGAAGCCAAACGTTATAAAAACATGGCGCTGAGTATGCCCCGCTTAAATGTTTTGCCATCCGGCACTTTTAACCATTGGTTGAAAAGCAAAGGAAAACTAGGTGGGCAACATAAAATTCCCCGCCTGAGCAATGACCGAAAATTTTTAGAAGAAATTCTGCAGATGCATGAATTCGGGCAAATGCTGAAGCAGTAATTCTCCAATCAAGCTCACTTATTAAGTTCTGCTGATAAATCTGAAAATATTTAATTTCATATTATCTTATATTGATTTTGGTTCATTTAGATGCAGGGTAAATTTGTATTTCTGATTCTGTAGCAAGCTTCTTTTTTTGCTGTAATATAATCTAATCCTTTTTTTAAACGAGATTTTACTTCAGGATCTTTTGCTTTATTATAAGCTGCTCTAACACGTTGATG
>DAIRSC010000246.1:0-3875 GCA_036804585.1 Chitinophagaceae bacterium | reverse complement strand
TGAGGTAGCTGGCAGACAAAATCCGGTTGAGCGGGTCGTACGAATAATTGTAGGCCACATCTTTCACCGTGCCCAAGGCTTGGGGTTGATAAATCACCAAATGATACATTTGCCCTATTTGTGGCCTCGAAAAAACTAATAGAAGCATTCATGAACTTGTCAATATCGGTTTACTCAATAGGTCGATGGTACATTTTTTTAAGTTGCGATTTTGATTTTTCAATATCTTCGATAACTAATTCTTTTTTGGTTGAATGAAAATAGGCGACCGAAATCAAAAAGGCCATCTCAGGTTGGTTCTCAAATGCCTGATTCCAAATCCTTTTATAAACGCTATCGTTTTTTTCGATTATTACTTTTTCAAAATTGTCGGCAGAAGTTATGCTGTAATCAATATTCCTTGTTTTTGGCTTTACTTTACTTTTAGTGTCAGGCTTAGTAAGAAGAATAAGAATCAATAGCAGGTTAGCTGCAATCGATATGGTCAAAACGATTTTCGTCATAACAAATGTTTATTTTTTTGTTTTTTCGGCCGTAGATTGGTTCGTTCCATCTTTAGGAGTGCTGTCCCCGCTGGCATTAAAGAAAAACGTCCGTAAAATCCATGAGGGTGCGACTCTTCCATCATAGTCATTTCCATCATAAAACCCTTGAAGTTTTCCTCCTTCAAAAACATTCCAATTACCGATTTCTTGGTTAACAGAATGTTCAGCTCCATCTTTATAATCACCCCGCAAATTTTTGGGGTCATCTATTTTTCTAGGTCCCATTTCCCTCCCGTCTGAGCTGAATGCATCTCGTTCGTCTGGAGCAATTATTGTTAAATCTGGAAACGCAGCGCTCATCTTCTCCGCAAATGACGCATTGTATCTTCCCTTCTCGTCAGTAAATGACCTTCCAGTCCGACATGAATGAATCACAACTGTCACATTATCTCCTTCTTTTCTATTTTTATATACTTCACTTTTTTCAAGTGTAGATTGAAAGTCCTTAGGACTGTCAGACCAATTTCCATTTCCTGAGACATCCATGTACGAAGGAGTGCCATGAGCATATATGTGAACAGCTGAGTTGTCTTTGTTGCTTGAGCCGCCTCTGTAAATTTCTGGATCTGCCTTTTCGTTTATCAAAACTACCTCCAGTCCCTCCAACTCTCTTCCATTAATAACTCGGTTCTCACTAAACGCATACGGACTATTGTAATAATACTTCTCCGTCAACGGGTCAATATTGAAAAACCTACCAATTTCTGGTTGGTGGTTTCTCCACTTGAAAGAATCCCAGTTCAAGCCCATCTCTGTTATCCTTTCTTGTTCTTGAAATTTCCACCTGTTGGCAAATGAACTTTCGCGCTGAAAAGAATTAAACGTCAGCCCGAAAGGCATATAGTCATCCGTACTCACAATCGGTGATTTTGTTTGAGATACACTGAGGTCGTCAAAGAAAACTTCGGTTTGAGTTGGATTATCATTGCTTACGTAAATATAGACATAGCCCGGTTGAGTTATTGTGATTGTTGGTGAGGCCAACCTATCGTGCGCAACATCTGTTCCCGTTTCACGGCAAGCAGCGCTGATTTGCTGAAACCCCCCATTCAAAAACGTGTAGTTCCTGTCAAATATCAACCAGTTCAAATAAGCTTTGGGCGCGCCATTATCTGTTTTGGTAACAAGACCCGGGTAGCTTGCTGGAAAGGAAGATGTGCTGGTCGTATAATTCGCACCGTCAATCACTACCCCCGCAGCACTTGATGCTATGTTGCTCATCAATGTAGTAAGTACTGTATTCCAATTGCTGGTAACAGGGTCAACATATTTTGCATAAACTTCTGCATTGATGACATCACCAGGCATCACCGAGATTGACCTTGCCAATCCATATTTTTCATTGGCGGAGCCATTTAGCCTTTGTGAATAACCGGTTGCTGCGCCATTGGTTCTGTCAAACAAAGTGGAGTTTATTCTTTTAGCGTACTCGTACCTCACAAATTTGCTTTGCTCCGCTGTTGCATTTGTTGGCTCGTATGTTCCTGTGGCCGCATCGGTCTCCATCTTGGCTGTGAACGTGACCCTTGCATTGCCCAAGTGGTCTTTCAAGTGGTATTGGTATTCTGACCTCACATAAATCTAACTTCATAAACTTTCCACTCACCACCATAAGGCATGAAAACTATCTCAGCAATTATTTTGCTTTCATGAAACTTGTATACCATGGACATTCCGCCTTTTTCGGTATAAAGACGCATTTCTACTGTTGGTTCTATTCTCTCTTTTTCAAAAACTTCACGAACACTATTGCTTTTACCTAATAACAACTTTATTAAATCACTATCCTTTCTTTTAAATTCATCCCTCATCGAACCAATAAAAGAAATAACTCTATCTTCCTTGTATAACTCCACATCAGGACACATGAAAAAAATTAAACTATCAAGGTCTCCAGATACTACCGCATTTCGAAACCCTTCAAATTTCGGAGTGGGGGATTTTGGCCTTTCCTTAAATCCACCAAAAATTTGAATCCCATAGAGTTTACCATTTTCGTCAATTTCAACACTATAATTCCTGTTGGCATAGTATAGCACATCTACTCTTGGATTATCAATTACTTTTATCTCACTAGGGGTCCCAAAAAGCTTGTCCACCTTATCTCTCGAGTCGCCAAGCACTAAGCCCAAGAAATCATGCATACCCTCCAAGTAATGACCATTTATTTGAATTGAATATATCCTAAAGGTGTCTTTGTCAGCATACTTAAACAATGCATAAGCTGAAGTGTCTGCATTAAGGTTATGGAACTCATAAATCCACTTGTCTTCCGTATTAATTCTTTTTATCGGTGCTCCAAGCTGTGCATGTACTGCCTTTCTATATTGGCCAAGGAAAAAGCCAGTCAATTCAAGCTGATTTAATGGTTGACAAATTGCAGATGTTCTAACAGTAGAGATAATAACGAGCAATGTCCATTTATTAAAACTTTGTTTAATCATAAATCGCTATCGTTCAGCAACAAGTTTTATACAAAATAGCCTTACCATTTTCCCTAGAATAGACTATGTAAGAAATCGATTCTTCCCCTAATGTAAACCCAAATCCAACTGCATCAACTGAATCCCTTATTTCTTCCCACTCTTCCTTTGAAATTACGCCATTCAGAAGTTCGTCATATTTCTCATCTTTTTTTATTGCAGGGCGATAAAAATATTTTGAATCAAAAAAGTTTTCAAACCTTTCAAGCAAATGCTTTTCTATGGCTACAGAATCAGGATTAGGCTTAGTAACGTCTGGCCCCCAACCATATAAGTCCATCATCTCAAATTGTTCATTAAAAATCACTTCATTCAAAGATGTTATAATTCGAAAATCAACTCTAGCCTTGGTAAGAAATTTACCTTTAAGCTCGAGAATAAATGTGTCCTTTTTCAAAGAAGACGAAAAGAAGTTAGTGGATACAATCATTTTATGAACTTCCTTTTTTTTCTGAATGAGTACGCTGTCAAGCATTGACTTCTTTTGAACTTGACTTTTTTTATTTGTATTGCAACAAACTAGCATTATCCCAATTACAATTATGAAAAGTTTCATATACCTACTTTTTAAACGCAGTGTGAAAATGGTCTTGATGTTGAGAGTCTGTCCATGGTCCAAAATTTTGAGTTGCTCCTACGCTGTCCATTGCTACTTTCCAATTTGCTCTAGTAGCTGAGTCCAATTTCGAGACCCCAACTCCATTTACGGCCCCAACATCAACGGCACATCCACAATTAGATACGTAGTGAGTGGTTGTTGCTTTTGGGTTATTCCAATTTGGCGATGGCTTAATACTAGTGCTAAGTTAATCATGAATTGACGGATAAAGTTTTTTCAATTTTATTC
>DAIRSC010000245.1:0-3882 GCA_036804585.1 Chitinophagaceae bacterium | reverse complement strand
TGGTATCAAATTTGACGCGGCTGTGAGATAAACAGCAGCCACCTCTATTCAATTCATTGATTAACCGATTTTAATATAGTTAATAAGAAGTTATTTATTTTTGTTGAGTCTAAATCTGATATGTAAAACGCTTCTTTAAGTTGCACATATCAAATTGGCAATGAATCATTTACGAAACCTTTTAATCCCAATAAATTCTTCCCTCCATTTCATTTTCTTTTTTCCGCTTTTCTTGGTTTTCAATTGGGTTCTTTGGTATAATTATTGGTGGAGAAATCATAACCAAATCTTAGATATATGAATTTTTTATCAGAAAAGTGGACGGGTGATTCCGCTCTGCTTCAGCAATATTCTGAAAATACTTTTTACAAAATAGCTGAACATTGGGTGGAAGCGTGCAACAATAGCAGCCTCGAAACTTTCATTGATTTGCACAGCAACGATGTTGAACTTATTTCGAGTTTAGCGCTTCGATTATTTCCTGAAAGCAATGGACGAATTCAAGGAAAAAAAAAACCTGTATGATTACTGGTGTATTGTTCGGGAGAGATTGCCAAGAATACATTTTATAATCGATCGCATGATGATAAGTGATTTAAAAATTGTTTTATATCTGAGTACCGAAAACAATCCAACAAAAGCGATTGCCAGAATGACCATTGATCCTGAAAATTTTCTCATCCGTAAAATGGAAATGAGCCATTAAAATCTCCTCTTACAAGGTTCGAACTTTAAGCCAACATCGTGTATGGCTGCTGTAGATAAGTTTTCAAGGTTTTTAAGAACCGAGCACCTAAGGCACCATCAACAACCCGATGATCACAACTCAGCGTGAGCCTCATGATGTTTTTAATC
The DNA here is from genome assembly GCA_036804585.1 of Chitinophagaceae bacterium. GTDB lineage: Bacteria > Bacteroidota > Bacteroidia > Chitinophagales > Chitinophagaceae > OLB11. The sequence goes on along the minus strand of DAIRSC010000245.1, from coordinate 3,027 downwards.
TGAATTTGTTGATCCACAACCACCGGCACGGGTGCGATTCTTCCTACAGCCAGAATACAGGCATCAGGCGGATTGATAATCGCAGTAAAATCATCAATGTCCATCATACCCAGATTAGAGATGGTAAACGTATTACCACTAAACTCATGTGGTTGAATTTTTTTATTGCGGGCCTTATCATACAAATCATTGGCATCCGATGCAATTTGTGCAAGTGATTTTTGATCGGCGAAACGAATCACAGGCACAATCAATCCTTCTTCCAAAGCAATTGCACTTCCAATATGGATATGATGATTTTGACGAATCACATCACCCAACCAGCTGCTATTTACTTCAGGATGTTTGCGGAGCGCTAAAGCCACGGCCTTAATCATGATATCATTAAATGAAACCTTTACCGAGCTCACCTGATTGATTTCTTTTCGGGCCTGCATCATATTGTCCATTTCCACCGAAATTCTCAAGTAAAAATGCGGTGCAGAGAATTTACTTTCTCCCAATCTTTGAGCTATAATCTTGCGCATTTGGGTCACAGGATAATCTGTATGCCCTTCAGTTCCACTTTGCAATTGAACCGGTATGATGGTGCTAATTGCAGCTTGAGTTACTGACTGCTGAGGCATCTCTTTGTAATGATCTAAATCTCTCTTCACGATTCGGCCATAATCACCACTCCCCTTCACTTTCCGTAAATCAATGCCTTTATCACGGGCAATTTGTTTGGCCAATGGGGAAGCTTTAATTCGCTCATCATGGAGGGTATCATGATTCGTTGCGGAAGGCATCGCCGTTTCAGGCGTTTTTGCGTTTTGTGCGGGCGTTGAATCAGAAACAGGACTTGCTTCCGCTGAGGATTTAAAGGCACTCAAATAAGGCGTCAAATCTGTGCCTGCAGGCCCAACTACAGCAATGACATCATTCACCTTTGCAGATTGTCCTGCAGGTATGCCCTGATATAATAAAGTCCCTTCTGCATATCCGACTACTTCCATGGTAGCCTTATCGGTTTCCACATCTGCCAACGAATCATCGGCTTTTACTAAATCACCCACATTTTTATTCCAGGCAAGTATTTTACCCTCCTTCATCGTATCGCTTAGTAAGGGCATACGGATTACAGTTAAATCCTTAGGTATGGAAAAAGATACTTCTGAAACCACCGGACTTGGAGCCACCTGCGCCATTGGTTCTGAAGCAGGAGATGATGTTCCGTTTTGAGGCACTTCTATCAATGCACTGATATCTTCACCCGGTTTACCAATGATGGCAATGATGTCGTTCACTTTTGCAGCTTTGCCTGTTTCAACCCCAATATATAAAAGGGTTCCTTCTACATAAGGAATCACCTCCATGGTAGCCTTATCTGTTTCCACATCAGCAATTGCATCATCACTCTTTACAGTATCTCCAACCTGTTTATTCCACTTGGCAATGCCACCTTCTTTCATCGTATCGCTCAGCAACGGCATGCGTATTACTTCGGCCATGGTATTCAAAAATTTGGCTCAAAAGTAAGATATTTTAAACAAAAGCCGACAGTGCAAGTCAGCTAATCCGTAGTTCCGGAAATTGCTGAAAAAAACTCTAAAACAGCTTAAGAAACCATTTAATCATTAACGATAAAATTATACCGCTATCATCTTCTCTGAAACTCTTCACAATATGCATTGTATCTTCGCATCCAAATTTCAATAATCCATGGATACTAACAAAAAATACCATAGAGATACGCTCATGATTCATGCCGGAATGGAACCTGACCCCGGCACAGGAGCCATTATGACCCCTATTTATCAAACTTCCACCTATGTACAGGAAGCTCCAGGTGTGCACAAAGGTTATGAATATGCCAGAACCCAGAATCCTACGCGTACCGTCTTACAAAATGCTATTGCAGCCATCGAAAAAGGTAAATTTGGTTTAAGTTTTGGTTCAGGACTAGCTGCTACTGATGCCATTATGAAATTATTAAATCCGGGGGATGAGGTACTTTCAACAAATGACCTTTACGGAGGCACCTATCGTATTTTCACGAAGATTTTTGAACGCTACGGGCTTAAATTTCATTTTACGGGGATGTCAAACGTATCTCAACTTGAGACGTTAATCAGTTCGAAAACTAAAATGTTATGGGTTGAAACACCTACCAATCCATTGTTGAATATCATTGACATCCAAGCTTGTGCAGCTTTGGCAAAAAAACATCAACTCATTTTGGTCGTAGACAATACTTTTGCTTCGCCCTATTTACAAAATCCACTTGAATTGGGCGCTGATATTGTGATGCATTCTGCAACGAAATACCTTGGAGGACATTCGGATGTAGTTCATGGAGCCGTTATCGTAAATGACGAACAATTACACGAACAATTAAAATTTATCCAAAACGCCTGTGGTGCTGTGCCCGGGCCGCATGATTGCTGGTTGGTACTCAGAGGTATAAAAACTTTACATGTACGTATGCAACGACATTGCGAAAACGGCGAAAAAATCGCTCACTTTTTAAAGGCTCATCCAAAAGTCGACAAGGTATATTGGACAGGTTTTGAAGAGCACCCTAACCATGCAGTAGCTAAACAACAAATGAGAGGCTTTGGAGGTATGATTTCATTTACCTTAAAAGATGATCGTTTGGATGCCGCTTTAAAAGTACTAAGTGGAACCAAACTTTTTGCACTTGCTGAATCCTTGGGTGGTGTTGAAAGTTTAATTGGGCATCCTGCCAGCATGACCCATGGATCCATTCCCCGTGAAGAGAGAATTAAAAATGGTCTGGTCGATTCTTTAATCCGTTTGAGTGTGGGTATAGAAGATGCGCAAGACTTAATGGATGATTTAAATCAGGCGATTGGTTAATAAATTTAGTGTTTAAACTATTGCAAAATGGCTCCTTGCGGAGCCATTTTTTTATTATCCTTATTTTTAAATCAATTAGAGTCTGCCGATTAACGTGAAAATAGTTGATTCATGTAAATGATGGAGTAATTTTCGTTCATTTAGATGCACAATAATTTTTCATATCAC
>DAIRSC010000244.1:0-3894 GCA_036804585.1 Chitinophagaceae bacterium | reverse complement strand
ACATTCCATAAAAACCACCTGGTCGTCATCCACAATAGCGCTTGTGAGCAAACCTTTTGCATCATAAGGATTTGAGACGGAGATGACTTTGAGGCCGGGGATATTGGCATACCAACTTTCGAAGGCCATGGAGTGTTGAGCACCTAATTGTCCGGCAGAACCGTTGGGGCCTCTAAAAACAATGGGGCAGCTAAATTGTCCGCCACTCATGGCCAACATTTTGGAGGCATGGTTTAAGATCTGATCAAGCGGAAGAACGGCAAAATTCCAGGTCATGAATTCGATGATAGGTCGTAATCCATTGCTGGCAGCACCAACGCCGATCGCGGCAAAGCCTAATTCGGCAATTGGGGTATCAATGATTCTTTTGGGGCCAAATTCATCCAGCATCCCCTGGCTCACTTTGTAAGCACCATTATATTCTGCAACTTCTTCTCCCATCAGAAAAACGTTAGGGTCTTTACGCATTTCTTCCTGCATGGCTTCTCTCAGGGCTTGTCTGAAGGCTATTTCCCGCATAGTATCGAATTTTAATGTACAAAAATAAGGTTTGGCGACTTTATTCAGGACACAAATTTTGGAATAAATGAGTGGTCCATTGGAGTGGCCGATTGTACTAAAAACTTCTATTCAAAATACTTTTCCTGCGGAAGGCCGAGCAAGCTTCTAGCCCCGAATGCAGCAAGGTGCCGTGCACCGCGGAAAGCGGGTGTGGAGATCATGCGTAGCAGAAGGATTATGCTCCTTCATTTTGAGAGAGGAGGACTCATTCCTGAGGCTTCACAGAAATCCTGGCGGATGAGAATATTTCACGCGTTTTGATGGATTCAATGTTGCGATTTGTGCAATGAATTCCGATGGATGTTCCCGGTAAATCTGCATTTTGTTAAATTGATGATGACTGAGTAAAATGTTACGGGCCTGTCTTACTCATGCATTTTTCCGGGCTATTCTATCACTCCAACGAGCAACACTTTAGGGTTTTATAAACAATTCGTACTTTAAGTTATGGTTAAATTTCCGTTTCTTTGCTCATCGAAATTAACGATTTTATCATCCATTGAAGAGAGCACAAGCATATATCTGTGAAATTTTTCCTGCCTGGAAATCGGCAATGAGCGATTATAAATTTGCCCTTAAACTGTTGTTGGTGCCTGGTTTGTTTTTTGTTTATTCGGCCCTGACCCAAAATTTAGGGGAGTATGTTGAGGCCCGGAAAGGGATTTTGTTGCACGATGTCCTTCTGGAATGGTTTCCAAGTTTCGACTTTTCAGTGTGGGTGTTTTTGTGTTTATACGGTTCTTTGTCGTTGGTGGTTTTAACCCATTTAAACGATCCGAAAACCATTTGGCGCATTATTGAAATGCATTTTCTGATTGCTGTAGTGCGACAGGTTTGTATTTTGTTGATTGCGCTGGAACCGCCCACCGGATTGATTGTATTGCGGGATGTTTTTCTGGAAAATACGGTTTATCCCCGTCAGAGTCCATTGACCAAAGATTTATTTTTCAGCGGGCATGTGGCGAGTGTATATTTATATTATTTGGTGGCCAAAGTGCGTTGGGTAAAAAAAAACATGGTGATCTCTGTCATAGCTATGGTTTTTATGATATTAAGTATGCGGGTGCATTATACCTATGATGTGTATGGTGCCTTTTTGTTTACGTTTTTACTATACAAAGCCCCGGTTTGGTGGCGCAATTACCGCAATGTGCCGAAGGTTGCTCCCAGTGTTTCCACAGATCGTATTCAGCCGAACTGACTTAAACTTGGCATCACATCCATTTTTATTTACTTTTACAGGGTTATAATGAGTCATGGCAAATCAATTTCAAACTGAAACAGCGTACTATGATGAAACCCTATTGGAAGAATCCATGGGGCATCATTTGATTGTGTGGAACGATGAAGTCAACACCTTTGAATGGGTTATCCAAACTCTGGTGGAAGTATGCGGGCATGAACCGGAGCAGGCAGAACAATGTACCACGATTATTCATTTTAAGGGGAAATGCAGTGTTCGTTCGGCAGATTATGAAACCCTGAAGCCCATGTGCGAATCGATTTTGGAGCGCGGGATACAGGCCACGGTAGAAGAACTGGTGGCTTAAGCATGTCGTTTCAGCTTATAGGTGCAAACGATGCTTTCCCGCCCACCTGGCAGGCTGATGACGATGGCCTGCTCTGTCTATCAGCCCGATTATATCCAGCACAAATACAAAAAGCATATCAGCGGGGAATTTTTCCCTGGTATAATGAGGGTGAGCCGGTACAATGGTGGTCGCCCGATCCACGTTTTGTTTTATTTACGGATGAAATAAAAATTTCCAAAAGCATGCAACAGATTATGCGCAAAGGGGATTATATTTTTCGGATGAATACCTCTTTTGATGAAGTGATTCGACAATGTAGTCTGATAAAGCGAACCCGGCAATCCGGAACCTGGATACATGAAGAGATGATTGAAGCTTACCGGTCATTACAACGTATAGGGTTTGTGGAGAGTGCCGAGATTTATCGGGGAGAAGAGTTGTTGGGTGGTTTGTATGGAGTCAGACTAAAAAACGTTTTTTGCGGAGAAAGAAAGTGTAGTCGGGTGCCTAAAATGAGTAAGTTAGCCCTAATCCATTTGGTGCAAAATCTGCACAGTGAGGGAATTTCATTGGTGGATTGCCAGATATACTCGCCGCATCTTGAAAGTTTAGGTGCCCGCAAGATTAGCCGGTCGGCGTTTGAACAATATTTATTGTAGACAAAGCCGGCTATAAAAGAATTGAAAGACAAAACATTTCATACGTTGTTTCGAAAACAAGCTAGAATTATTGACTTGATTCAAAGCACATTGGTATAAATTTGCGATATGACGATTGAACAACTCAAGGTGATGCGGGAAAGGGTGTCATCACTCAAACAGTTTCTTGCGATTGAGGATAAAAAAATGAAGATTGAAAATGACCGACAGTTGAGTCTATCAGCTGGTTTTTGGGATGATAATCAACGTGCAACCGCAATTTTAAAGGAAATAAAAACCCAGGAGTTTTGGGTGGGGCTGTTTGAGAAGGTTCAAACGGCGGTAGAGGATTTTGCCGTGATGTTTGATTTTTGGAAAATGGGAGAGGCGAGTGAAGAAGATGCCCGCGAACAGTTTGATCATGCTTTAAAAATGATTGATGAGTTGGAGTTTAAAAGTACCCTGAACGACCCTGAAGATGAGTTGCCTGCAGTGCTAACGATTAACTCAGGAGCAGGAGGAACAGAAAGTCAGGATTGGGCCGAAATGTTGATGCGGATGTACAGGATGTATGGGGAGAAAAATGGGTTTAAAGTCAGTGAACTGGATGTGCAATGGGGAGATGGTGCAGGCATTAAACAAGCTACCCTTGAAGTAGATGGCCCTTTTGCCTATGGATTGTTGCAATCTGAAAACGGGGTACATCGATTGGTGAGAATTTCGCCTTTTGATTCAAATGCCCGAAGACATACCTCATTTGCCTCGGTATTTGTATATCCTTTGGTTGATGATAGTATAGAGATAGAAGTGAGTCCGGCTGATTTGGAATGGGAATTTTACCGTTCAGGGGGTAAAGGTGGGCAGAACGTAAACAAGGTAGAAACGGCGGTCCGCTTAAAACATATTCCGAGTGGGATTATTGTTGAATGTCAGCAGGCACGAACGCAAGGCGAAAACCGCGAAAAAGCCCTGAAGATGCTGAAGTCGCAATTGTATGAGAAAGAGTTACAAAGGCAGGAGGAATTAAAGAACCAAACCAATGCCGGAAAGAAAAAAATTGAGTGGGGCTCACAAATCAGATCTTATGTATTTCATCCCTATAAAATGATTAAGGACCATCGTACGGATTATGAGGTAGGGAATGTGGGTCCGGTGATGGACGG
>DAIRSC010000243.1:0-3909 GCA_036804585.1 Chitinophagaceae bacterium | reverse complement strand
CTGTCTGCCACTGTGTTTAGTGTATATATATGGAAAATCCGGTCAATGAGACCCCACTTTACTCCGGAATAGAGGGGTCTGTTTGGTCCAGAAAACTGGGGCCTGTTTCTCCGGATTCTCCAATCATGTTGGGATTTACAAAATATATCAGGCCATCATGATAGATTATTAATGAGAGTATCTAAGTGGGACTTGAATATGATCGGATGGAGCGATCAATCCATGCCAATGGGAATCCTTACGGCTCAAGAATATCATAATAGAATGATTCTTTAGTTTGAATGGTATCTTGTAAGAAATTGTCTATGGTTGTGAGGTTCCAGTTAACATGATATTGTCCATTCTTACTAGCAACAAATGCGAATTCAAAAATTCCGTTTTGAGAGCGTATTTCCATAGTTTTTATTTCACATATGGATTGCTGCTCCACAAGATTTAAGTTGACGTGCAAAGTCGATTTCAGCTCCGGAACATCGGCAACGTACCATTTTATTGAAATTTCTGTGAACATTTTATGGGGACCTGGATCGGTTTCAATATGATACAATGGGAATCCCTTGACCAAGAGTGTTTTGCCTTCGGAATTATAACTGCGAAAATATAAGGATTCATCGCGTATTCCGTAGCACAGATAATACTGCAATCTTCCAAAGTCATCGTAAGACCATTGTGGTCCAAATAGATTATTTGAGACAAAGTTTTTTTTTGCGATTATTTGGCCGGCCTCATTATATTTGATAGCAGCACCCTGTTTAGTTGTGTCTGATCCAGTGATGACCACCTCAGACGAGGACTCTACTCGACCATTTTCGAAGTACGTCATTAGGATGTTCCTCCCATCCTTGGTAATAATCAAACGCGGCTTGCTTGCACAACAAGAGAGTGCAAGGACCATTGCCAAAACATGTATTCCTTTTATGTACTTTTTCATGATTTTGTTATTAATCTCCATGCTCTTCACTTGAAGGAGATATTTGAGGCATCTTATCCCGTGACAAACCCATAGTATTTATTTCATTCTCTGCAACTTCGTGCTGGTTTGAATCATACACTTTATTGCATATTGTACAGTGGTAGTATCTTAATTCCTGATTGGGTAAACTGTCTTTAAGTTTCAAAAGTAACCCAGTAAATACATCGATTTTTTCGGACTGCTTTGAGACTCGCGATTGAATGGCATCCAAGGCCTCCAAAAGCTTAGATTCTGCGGTGAAGTTACCAGGAATATTGAACTCATTTCCAATTCCTCGGTTCTTAAATGCTAGATCAAACATGCTCATCAAGTCGTCTATATTTTCGTACGGAGTATCTACACTACCCGATTTATCTTTTTCATTTCCGGGTCCTACATATCCCGTGGTCGTCCAGCAGATCCCACCCCACACTTTATCTAATTCTGATATTTTGGTTTTGGCCCACCATTCCCATTCGTATGTTGTTGTAGTCCGTGGGTAGTCATCTGTATCTTCTGATACTGATAATTCAACATGATCATCGTAAACATCAAAGATTAGAGATTGTGTAAAATCATACCACTCGTATTCGGTGTGCCAACAATCAGATCGAATTCCAAAAGGTTCTTGTCTTACTTCAAACGCCCGGTATTTAAGGTCATTTGAGCTTGGTAGTTGAATTTTGGTAGTAGTATTGGTGACATGGTTATTTATGATGATAAATCGCCTCTTTTTTTTACCGTCTGGATCGAAAAACTCGATGGGAGAATCTTCACAATATGAGTAACAGGAAGACCAAGGTGCTTTTGCTTGTAATGGGTCAACACTCCACCATCGTCCCAGTCTTCCATCGTACATCCTTGCCCCCAAAGTCATACGTATTTCCTTCTCCGGAGTATTCATTGTCTTGTTCCTTTCCGTTGAACCCATACCGATACCCCCCACTCGATTTTCTACCCGGCATTTGCATACCGAATGCATAATAATCCTGCACCGTTTGTACTTCCGCTTCAAAGTAGCTGGTACTGCTGTTGTTGGTGCTTACCTGCAGCTTTTTATCGGTAATGGTGGCTAATACTCCCGCCAGAGTCGGGACATGCTGGTTACCAAGGTGGTTGGATAGTTACCTCGGTAAAATCTATTGTAGGCGTTGGCCTCGGTGATTACTTCGCAGCAGTCATAGTGTGAACACTATTGACTGCTCAGTAGTTCAAAGATCTGTTTGCCCCAATAGCCTTGTTCCCTTTGTTTGCTATCGGTGCTAACCGAAGTTACTACTTTTTCCTGAAGGAAAAAGCAGTTTGAGAGTGGAGTTTGGGTGTGGTGATGAATCTGTCAGATTAAGTCTTAACTACTTCATATAAAAGGTGTGGCGAAGCCACTTGTGTTTTTTTGCACCTTTTTCACAGCTTCGCTGTGTGGTTTTTTGCCCTTTTTTTGCTTTGCTTTGCAAGGCTGAACAGAAAATTTAAAACCACTCATTGAGTGGCTTTAAATGATTTGTATTTTTTTATTAAAAATATTTCTACTAATAAAGACAATATAATTATTGCCCAATAAATAATGTTTTCCGTTGTTTTGTTTTGGTCAAATTCAGGGCTAAATGTTGGGTCGTATTTTATTTTATCCCAAGTGTCAAACCAAATATTATAAAGCCAAAGGACAATATAAAATGCAACAAGTGGAAAAATTATGGATAAAATCAAGTATGTTTTTTTAGACTTTATCATTTTACAGGTAGTTTTTCATTTGACGGTGGATTTTTTTTCATAAAGTCACCTAAATATTTTCCATATTGGCTTCTTAATTGACTACCAAACTGAACACCAGATTTGTTTGCTTTAATATCTAAATTATCCCAACCTTTATCTTTTACAAAAGGCAACCAACTATATGCTTCGTCTTTAATTCCCTCTTTCAAATATCCTAACCCTAATCCTATTTTACTACCAAATGAAAAAGTTTTTTCCGCACTAAATGAAAAGTGCATTAATTTATCATATCCTGTATTTTCACTTGTTCCTACTAAATTTTCGTAGGCGTGATATACCGAAGCAAATTTGCCACCTCCAAATCCTTGTTCATTATCAAGAAAGTTTATAGTTTTTACAACACCCTTTGACATACTCATCATATCATCGCTTCCACTTCCTTTGGCTTGTGATATAGCTGTATTAAATAAGTGTTTTCCAAAATCTTCATAATAATTTTCAGAGAACTTTCCACCATTGGTTTTGTAATCTCCAAACAGTTTATCCAATGCCGAGTTTGTCAATGGGTCATTACCAGCTCTATTATTAAATTGATTAATGGTACTTGCATTAGTATTTCTTCCATTCAAAGCATAATTAAAACTTAAAGGCAATTTATTTCCTTTGGCATCAACATCTGTTTTTGTAACTTTTTGTAATTCGGCTTTACCTAATTCTGCGTTTAATTTATAAGTGTAATCATATCTTTCAGCCCCTTCTAAATCTAAAAATCTAATTGGGCTATTTTCTGCAAAAGCGTATGTACTATTCCAAGGATAAGTTTGATATAATGGGTCAACAGACCAAAAGCGTCCTGTTCTTGGGTCGTAGCCTCTAAATTTAAAATCAAGGTGGTTGCCTTCCCCAGCTACCTCATTATCCTTTTCAACCCCGTTGAATCCATAACGACTTTCACCACTGGTTCTTTCCGACATGGGTGCCCCAAACGGGTAATAATCGCTATAACTCACAACCTCTGCAGCATAAAAGTCAATTAGATCGTCAGCATCACCATCAGTAGCGGTTAATTGGTCGGAACAGACAACGAGTACGGTGCCCAGGTGGTTTGTCAATTCATATCGTCTCTCACCACGGATAATTTCTTTCAGGCCCGTGTGCACTGGAGTGGCAGCAGTGAGCGTTCTCCTGAGCCTTGCCGAAGGAATGTCTGCGCGTAGCGTGCGCATGCCTAATCTTGATGAACC
>DAIRSC010000242.1:0-3947 GCA_036804585.1 Chitinophagaceae bacterium | reverse complement strand
CCTCGGCATATTTGCGGCAGTATATGGTGGACAAATCCGATCAGGATTATCCTGCGTCCGACGAAGTAAAGAATTTTTATGAACAAGGACTGGAAGAATTAGCTGGCGCTAATCCAGCCCTGGCAGTACCACTTTTTGAAAAGGCTTTGGCTATTTATCCAACACATTATATGGGGATGCTTAAGTTGGGTGACACCTATTATATCATGAATCGGGATACTGCGGCAATTCGCTTGTACAAAAAAGCCAGTGAGTTAAACCCAATCAGACCTGAAGCATGGGAAAAGCTTTCGATGTCGTTGTATCAGAGAGGGATGTACGAAGAAGCCGCTGCCAGCATCATTGAGGCCATCATCGCATATCCCCAGCAACATTACTTTACGATACTCAAACGAATTGTGCAGAAAACGGCAGCAGATTTTAATTTACAGTGGATTCCCAGAGAGGTTTATCCCTTAACAACGGCCCATGCTTGGGAAGAAATTATTGCAGATGATAAATCGCCTTGGTGGTATTATCAGGCAGCTAAACAAGATGCATACAGCTACTTTGATTCCTTGGGAATGCTGAAGCCGAACGATAAAACCAAGGAAAAATATTTGGAAATGTATGCCTGGAAAAAAATGCTAGAGAATTCCTCGAGAAAGCATTTCCAATTTGCCCGTGCCATGGATAAGTTGGGTTACTTAGATAGTTATGGCTTCATATCACTTTTTCATCAGGATTTATACGATCAGTTTGCCGATTTTTCCGTGAATAATATGGCCCGAATCAAAGAGTATTTTTTTATTCTCATCAACTGGGAAGACAAACGATTCGATAAGGTTAGAAAAGCAGTGGCCCCGCCGGCGGAGAGTAAAACCAAATAGTGGCTAAGATTAAGCAAATGCTTTGACGGAAATTTTTTGCCATTCCGTGGGCGATAATCCGGTCAATTTTTTAAAGGCGTTAGTAAAATTGCTGGTGTTCGAATAACCCAATTCCAATGCAATTTGCTGTATACTAATGCGTGAACTACTCAGAAAATGTTTGGCTTTACGAACCCTTTCTTGTTGAATAAAATCATAAATGGAAGTGCCAAACAATTCTTTAAACCCTTTTTTTAAATAACATTCATTGATGTGAACAGCTCTTGCCAAGGCAGGAATTGAAAGTGGTTCAGACAAATGAATCATGGCCAGCACACGGGCTTGCATGATTTTTTGTTTTTCGGATGGGATATTCAAAAAACGGCAATGGAAGCAAGGCGTTTTATCACAATCTTTTCGATCTTCAAGGGCATGAAATAAAATCTGAAGGGCCAGACTTTCGAGCATCATTTCCTTTAACATAGGTTGAGCTTCAGTATATTCAAAAATGGAATCCGCGATTGGTTCAAACCGGCATGAAAGTGCGGAACCTTGTTGGTATTGATGAACTTTCAAATCCAATGTTTGAACCAAACTCAACTCAGGATATTTCTGTAAATAAACGGATTCGAAAGTTAGTTGGATCTTATAGCCTTTTTTTTGAACCGAATGAAATCCGGAAATCAGGATGTCGAGTCTGCCGTCGAGAAAGCAAGTCATTTCCAATTGTAAATTCCTGCACTTTTGATGGGGAGACAGCGTTATTTTTAGGCCATTACAGATCTGGATATTCAACATCGCAGGTAAAGGTAGGTGCCAAATCTTGCTTTGCCGAATAATCTCCTGATGAAGTACAATAGGGGTAACAAATACGTTTTAGGTGGTTTAATTTTTTGGTCTGATTAATTTATAGAATGGAACACATGTGGAATAGAGATCAAACCTTGATTTACTCCAACTTGTTCAAATTGTCAAACGTGGGTTTGGTGAAAGCATGAACCACATTTAATTTGGGGCTGCTGTTTAATGTGAAAACAAATAATATCATTGCATTTTGGTATGAATTGCGCTTATTTAAATGCACGGTAATTTTTCATATCTCTTCAATGAGCTTGCAGTTCATTTATTGATTTTCATTGCTCACTGGCATCTTCAACTTCAGCGTCATCGTCCACGGGTTGTCCCGCACGTGCAGGACTATCCCATGAGCGCTTCCTTGAATTTTAATCGCCAGTGAGATAACCAGCAGCCGCTAATTCGTCATAAATTTATGTTTTAATCCTTCCGATGATTTTTTATTTTTATCCTTGATCCAAATTCCTTACGATGAAAAAGATTTTTTTTTGTTTATTCTTCTGTGGGCCGTTTTTGATTTATGGTCAAAAGGCAGATAGCGTAATCAAGGCAGCAATCCTGCAAATGGAGTCAGGAAAATATAATCAGGCTTTGGAATTGCTGAGTCAGGCCGAAAAGTCCGATCCCTCCAATATGGCTCCCGTTTACGAAATGGGAATGGCGTATTACTTACGCTTGGATTATTTAAAGGCTTTGCCTTATTTTCAAAAAGCAGTGAATGGAAATTACCGCAATACTTCTCCTGAAGCATATGCTATGTTGGGTAATACCCTGGATTTGAAAGGTGATAGTTCAGGGGCCATGAAGGTTTATCAGGATGGTCGGAGACGATTTCCAAAGTCGGGTCGTTTATGGGTTGAAGAGGGGCATTTGTTTACACAGCGTAATCATTACGAACAGGCCTTGTGTAGATATGAACAAGCCATCAAAACCGAACCCACACTAGCCAGTGCTTACAGGGGAGCAGCTACTATTTGGGCCTTGACCGAAGAGCGTTTTAATGTGCTGATGATGGGAGAAATATTTATGAATCTCGAACTTGCCGGAGAACGAAACGAAAACATGAGTGAGATGCTTTATATGACCATACAAAGTGCTATCAAGTTTACAGATTCCTCTGCAGAAGTGGTCCTCACCAAAAACATGGAAGCTTCTATCGAGAAAGTAAAATTGGTATTACCCTTTGCCGCATCTTATGAAGTCGGATTTATGATTGGGGTTACGCCCATTTTATTGAATCGACCAAAAGCTAAAAGTAAATCCAAACTCAGTTTAAAGGAAATATTTACGCTCTATCGGGCTGCCAATTTGCAATGGTTTGAACGAAAAAACAATAAACGCTATCCGAATGCAATTTTGGATCAACAAAATGAATTGGCCGAAAAAAACTTATTGGAGGCTTATGTTTATTGGTTATTCCGTAAAGGGCAACCAGAGGAATATCAACTGTGGTTGCAAAAAAATGGCAGCAATTTCAAGCAATTTGAAGAATGGATGCAGAAACACAAACTCGAATTAAACAATCGTAACACTTATACAACCGGCTTTATTTGTAAAGATCAAAAAAATTAGGACTGTAATAGTCCGGCCCAAATTAAAATCAGAACCAGAAAACCTGCAAAGATGCGGTAATAGCCCCAAAAGCGGAAGCCGTATTGTTTAATCATGCCAATAAAAAATTTAATGGCTAAAACGGCTACCATGAATGCAACAACGTTTCCCAGCAGAAATAATAACAGATGACGATTGTCTGAAAAAATCATTTCGTATCCTTTTAAATTTTGCCCCTGAATGGTCCAATCTTTTACGATAACTGAATAGGCCGTAACCGCCAACATGTTTGGAACAGCCAGATAGAAGGAACTCTCAGCCGCCGCCTCACGACTAAATTTTTGCTGCATACCTCCAATGATAGATTCTGCTGCCCGACTTGTACCCGGCATCATCGCCAAACATTGCCAAAAACCGATTTTAACGGCAACCGGAATGCTAATATCTTCTTCCCGGTGGATTTGAGGATTTTTAAAATAGTTATCAATAAATAATAAAATAATCCCTCCAGCAATCAGCACCAAGGCGATGGGGAGTGGTTTTTCTAAAACACTTTCAATGTAATCATCCAGCAGATAACCCAATACAAGTGCTGGTATTACCGCGAAACTTAGTTTTAAATAGAAGTTGTTTTTTTTTAAGTCGAAAAATTTTTTCCAATAAAGAAATACAACTGCAAGTATGGCTCCAAGC
>DAIRSC010000241.1:0-3954 GCA_036804585.1 Chitinophagaceae bacterium | reverse complement strand
AATGGCTTTTTGGGAAATTTGATCCCCGTTTAAATAAGCCGGTTTGCCTTCGTCGCCGCCCTCACGAATACTTAAAGTGATAGGAATCTGTCCCAGAAACGGAATTTCAAAAAGGTCGGCGAGGCGTTTACCGCCATCTTTTCCAAAAATAAAATATTTATTGTCGGGCAATTCCAATGGCATGAAATAGGCCATGTTTTCAACGATGCCCAAAATAGGTACTTTGATTTGCGGGCCATCAAACATCATGATGGCTTTTTTGGCATCGGCGAGCGCTACTTCCTGCGGAGTTGTTACGATTACGGCTCCGGTTACCGGTATAGTTTGTACCATGGTTAAATGAATGTCGCCGGTTCCGGGTGGTAAATCAATGATGAGATAATCCAATTCTTCCCAAAGCACATCTGTTACAAATTGTTTGAGTGCACTACTTGCCATAGGGCCGCGCCATACCACCGCCTGACGATCATCAATGAGCAAACCAATACTCATGGCTTTGATGCCCATCACATCGATCGGTACAATCATGCCTTTGCCGTTCACTTCTTTCATCAGCGGACGTTCGCCTTGTATGCCCAACATGATGGGAATGGAAGGGCCGTAAATATCGGCATCCATCAAACCAACCTTGGCTCCACCTTTAGCGAGAGCCAAAGCCAGATTCACGGATACGGTTGATTTACCTACACCGCCCTTGCCCGAACCAACAGCAATGATGTTTTTTACCTGTGGTAAAACAGACTGCCCGTCTTTACGATTACTTTTGATATTGGCCGTAAAGTTGACCTGCACCTGCGCTTCACGATCGACCAGAATTTTAATGGCATTTTCGCATGCACTGCGAATCATATCCTTGAGGGGGCATGCAGGCGTTGTAAGCACTACGGTAAATGAAACCTGTTTGCCATCAATCACGATGTCCTTCACCATATTCAGGGTCATTAAATCTTTTCCTAAATCCGGTTCCTGTACCTGTGATAGGGCTTCTTTAACTTTATCTAATTCGATCATCTTAAAATTTGTTTTTAGTGTTTTAAACGCCTCACACCGGCAGCGATAAATGAATGTTAAAACAAGTGCCCAAAGTTACACACAAAACCCATTGATAGGCTTTTGACTTATATTTGAACAGTGAAAAAAATAATTGTTCTGCTGATTCTGGTATTCAGTCTGAAGCCTTTTTTAAAAGCCCAGAAAGGCTTCGAAGGAATGGTAGAACTGACGGGTATTGTGATGAGTGCAGACAGTTTAAGGTACCTACCCTTTGTTAATGTGGGGGTGCCATCGCGGAATGAGGGGACCACCGGATCGGAGCGTGGAGTATTTACTATCATCGTGAGACTGGGCGATACGCTGGAGTTTTCAAGCATAGGCTATCGAAAGAAAAAATACGTTATTCCCCAAAATCTGAGCTCCAACCGCTATTCGGTGATTCAGCTAATGGTTCAGGATACCTTTTATTTACCTGCTACCATCATCAGACCTCAATTAACCCGCGAACAATTTGAACAAGCCTTTAAAAGTTGGCATATTCCTGACGACCGTTATGAAATTGCCCGTAAAAATACTGAGTACCAAACCATGCGAATGTTGGCGATGACGATGCCCAAAGATGGTCGGGAAAGTCAACATTATCTGCAATCTCAACAGGCTCAGCGAAACTATTGGGCCGGACAGCAACCTCCTATGACTATTTTTAATCCTTTTGCCTGGGTGGAATTTTTAAACGCCTGGAAAAGGGGAGATTTTAAACGGAAAAAATAAATCGGACATATGCAAGGAAAGATTTTTTTACTCAGCTTATTGGCCATTTTTTTAATGGGTGAAACAAATGCCCAAACCAAAAAAACGGCCGAAGCCAAAGCAGCCAAAGTGGGTGAAACGGTGGAAACGACCTTGCAAGACACGGCAAAAACCATTGAAAAAACAGATTGGAGTTCACTCACAGATATTTTAACCACGACCGTTTCACTCATTGAAAAACATGTGGATGCCGTGCAGCAAATCGTACAGGATGTGGATACCAAACCCCTTGAAAAAGCGGTAGAACAACAAGCGCAAAAACTGGAAAACAGTCAGGAATTAAGAGCCATGGAAAAAGAACTGGAAGCCATGGAAAAAAGAATGGAAGCGCTTCTTGACAGTACTTCAAAAAAATAAGTGAAGATTGCAGCAGCAGATTTAAATCGAATGGAAAGCCCTTTACAATGTGAGATATCCAAAGATGTGCAAAAAGCCATTCAGTATCTGATGCAGGATGAATTGATTGGATTACCCACCGAAACAGTTTATGGTTTGGCGGGAAATGCTTTTTCGACCAAGGCCGTTCAAGCCATATACGATACCAAACAAAGGCCACGTAATAATCCACTCATTGTGCATGTGGCCAACGTGGATGCCGCAAAAGCACTGTGTACCCAATTTCCGATTCTTGCAGAGCAATTGGCAGCAGCCTTTTGGCCCGGTCCGCTCACTATGATTTTACCGAAACGAGCAATGGTGCCTGATTTGGTAACCGCAGGGCATAACACCGTGGCCATTCGTATTCCTCAACATGCCTTGGCCCTCGAATTAATCCGGCAATTGCCTTTTCCATTAGCAGCACCCAGTGCCAATCCTTTTAAACGCATCAGCCCAACCACAGCACAACATGTGGCCGATTACTTTCCGCACACTTTAAAAATGGTATTGGATGGTGGACCTTGTTTAAAAGGCATTGAATCGACCATTGTTGGATTTGATAAGGATACAGTGATTATTTACCGCCCCGGAAATATCACCGAACAGGATATTGAACGGGTAACAGATAGCAGTGTGATTTTTTATGAAAATAAAGATAATCAACTGATTGCCCCGGGTATGATGGCACAACATTATGCACCTCGAACACCTTTGATTTTTACATCCGATATGCAATCAACAATCTTGCAACATCCCGGAAAAAAAATAGGATTACTTTCCTTATCCAGGCAGGAAGATTTTGATGTCACCAAGAAGGAAGTCTTATCGGTGCATGGCGCCCTTGAGGAAGTTACCGCCAATTTATATGCAGCTTTACATCGTTTGGATGTAGCCGGTTTGGATATCATTATTGCCGAAGCGTTTGAAGAAAGTGGTTTGGGTAAATCACTGAATGATCGTTTACGGCGCGCGGCGAGTAAGTGAATTCATTAAAATGGAATGCCCCTGCAAGGATATTTATGTGGATGAAGGGGTATTCAGGAATGGCAGGGAATTTGATTGTTAGTGAATAATACCAACAATGGCTATGATAAAGCAGATTATTCCTTACACCGCAAAACTCTCTCCACATCCACAACTGCGGCTTGCGTTGGGGTTGACAAAATTGAATCCCTTACCATTGAGGCCATCGGAAAAATCGAGTTCGGTATTCACCAGGTAAAGAAAGCTTTTTAAGTCTGTAACGATTTTAATGCCTTTGTCTTCAAAAACCTGATCCATGGGTTTGGTTTCATTGTCGAAATCCAATTTATAACTCAAACCACTACATCCACCTCCTACGACACTCACCCGCAAAAAATGGGTATCGTCTAACTCATTTTCGCGCATCAATTGTTCTACTTTTTCTTTGGCCTTGTCGGAGATATAAATGCTATTTTCAAGAACTGTTTCCATGATTCACTTTCTTTGAAGCAAATTTACGGTTTTTGCATGGAACGCCTCACGCCCTGTCCATTTCTTTCGCAGGGAGAATAGCTATCTATTATAGAATTTGGTCATATCAATCATTATTCCCATGGTTTTTGTAGCAGCAGACGCTGATTAAATAGGGGCTGCTGGTTATCTCACCGGCGCTTCAAATTCAAGGAAGCGTTCATGGGATAATCCGCACGTGCGGGACAGCCCGTGGACGATGGAGCCAAGGTTGAAGATGCCGGTGAGCAGTGAAAATCAAAAAATGAACTGCAAGCTTATTGAAGAGATATGAAAAAT
>DAIRSC010000240.1:0-4001 GCA_036804585.1 Chitinophagaceae bacterium | reverse complement strand
TTATTGAGATGATATGAAAAATTATTGTGCATCTAAATGAACGAAAATTACTCCATCATGTAATGAAATCAACTATTTTTACGTTAATCAGCAAGCCCTAGATATACCCGTTTCAAGACCGCTTCGGTGTTGGTGAAACACGCCAGCAAAATGATGATATAAGGACGACAGAGATTTTGGAAAACGCAGATCATACCACCCAGGATTTGAGCCCTACATTGAGCAAGCTGGTGAAACAAAAAATAAAAATTTTTGCTCTCTATGGACAAGAAGATGTGCTTTATTCAGCGGAATAAATAGCGGTCTTACAAAAAATCATTTGTTCAGATCAGCTGAAGAATATGGAAAACTGCTCGCATCCTAATTATGTAGACCATCAAATTACTTTTATTGAACAATTGAAATTGTGGTTGTTGTCATGAGCGCTTGCAGTAAAATAAGACCTGTTGTTTGATAAAAAAGTTGATGACTAATCTGGTTTTCAGCTTTTCAATAAAAATTCCTCATCCCAGATTCAGCAGCCGCCAACCGATAAATGATAATGATACTTTGGCAAAATTTATTCGGCCATCAAGCTTTAAAAAAATGTATTGGATGACAAGTCAGTGTTTGATTCTTTTCTGTAAGTTGTCATCCGAATAGATCCAAAATAATGAAACCGTAGTAAAACTATCAAAAATAATTGGTATAAATTCGTTGGATGAATATTGCACGAAAAAGTCACCCTTGGCATGATATTTCATTGGGCGATGCAGTACCGGAAACCGTTCAGGCCATTGTAGAAATTAGCCGGGGCAGCAAAGCCAAGTATGAAGTAGATAAAAGTTCGGGGCTATTAAAACTGGACCGAGTATTACATGCTGCCTTTTATTATCCAATCAATTATGGATTTATTCCGCAGACCTATGCCGGCGATGGTGATCCACTTGACATTTTAATTCTTTCGCAAATAGATTTTGAGCCCCTGAGTATTGTGGAAGCAAGACCAATCGGCGTTTTACGCATGATCGATAAAGGACTCGATGATAAAATTATTGCCGTTTGTACCGGGGATGTGGCTGTGAATCAGATAGAACAACTGGATGAATTACCGGCCTATCTGCTTCAGGAAATCAAACATTTTTTTGAACAATATAAAAAGCTGGAACACAGCGATGTAGTTGTGGAAGAGTGGAAAGGAAAAGCTGAGGCCCATGCTATCATTGAACAAAGCATTGTTGATTATAATACTCAAATCAGGCCCAAACTGAACCCGGCTTAGACGAATTTTAACACAGGAGGAGAAAATCTTGTGATATATCGCTTACTTTTGTTGACCTCGCCCAAACGGAACTACTGAACCTGCGGGAATGTTGCGCCAGGGATTGAAGTGAAAAGCACGTATCCGCTTTGGCGGAACGGCCTTGAAACGAAAAGCCCGCCCGGCGCCCAAAATAAAAAACATGAAAAAAATCAAATTCATTTTAATCGGATTATTGGGATTTGCAGCTTGTAAATCGAGTTCGGATGAAGCCCTGGTAAAAGGTCAGATTAAAAACATGCCGGATGGTGATATTTATTTTATCCGATCGAGTGATGAACAACATATTGATACGGTTCAGTTAAAAGATGGCCAATTTGAATGGAAAACCAAGGTGCAGGAACCAACGGTGTACATGATAAATTTTGGTGCTAATCAACAACCGGCCTTTATGATTTTGGAAACCGGGGAGACCAAAATCAGTTATGTGGCTGACTCACTAAATAGCATTGACATACAAGGAGGTAAAGAACAAGGTTTGTACAATACATTTATTAAAATCTGCAAACCGGTATTTAGCAGTATGGATTCGCTGGGGCAACTGGCGGTAGCCAACGAAGAGAATGTAGCTCTTTTGCAGCAGTTGCAGACTGAATTTTTTAAACTGGATGCCCTTATTAAAGAGAAACAAATCAATTTTGTGAAAGCCAATAACGAAAGCGTTGCGGCCACCTTTGTAGCGGTGAATTACCTGAATGAAAAAATGGATAAAACGGCAGCAGACGCCGAAAACATGCTGGGACTATTAGGTCCCAAAGCCCGTGAAACTTTTTACGGAAAACGAATTGCCGAAATGCTGAAACAATTAAAAGGCACTTCAGTGGGACAACCAGCGCCCGAATTTACCTTGAATGACCCGAGTGGAAAAGCGATTTCATTATCGGGGTATAAAGGCAAATTTGTACTCATTGATTTTTGGGCCAGTTGGTGTGGGCCTTGCCGCGGTGAAAATCCGAATGTGGTAGCTGCTTATAAAAAATATCATAGCAAAGGCTTGGAAATTCTGGCGGTTTCGCTGGATGAACAAAAAGATAAATGGATGTCCGCCATTGAAAAAGATGGTTTAAGCTGGACCCATGTGAGTGACTTACAAGGCTGGAATTCTCCTGCCGCAGCGCTATACGGGGTACAATCCATTCCGGCTAATTTTTTACTGGACAAAGAAGGAAAAATTATTGCTAAAGATTTGCGGGGAAATGCTTTGCATGAAGCCCTAGAGCAGATACTGGCCACCCAATAACTTAACCTGCAAAATACAAGTACATGAAAAAAATTATTTTAATCAGTTGTGTCCTCTTGATGGCGGCACACGCATGGGCCGAAAAAAAGAACCTGAAGATTACCGGAAAGGTGAGTGATTTGGATTCGGGTATTGTGGTGATGGGCACGCTGTCAGACAACAAATTTGATACAATGCGTTTTAAAAATAACAGTTTTGTGTACGAAGGTTTTATATCCGAAACTTCACCGATGGTGATTGCAGATGATAAAAAAAGGTATCAGATATTTTTTGCCGATCCCAATTCAAAAATTGAGATGGAAGTTCAGATGCAAAACATAAATGTGACCAGCATCAAAGGTTCTGCATCGAACGATACCATGCGCCGCTTAACAGGGTTGCAGGAACCCATGCATCAGGCAGCGCAACAGATCAAACAGGCGTATCAACGTCCGGGTATTAATCAGGACAGCCTTTCACAAATTCTGGGATTGATCAGTCAGGAATTACAACGCACTTTCAAACAATTTATTCGCGAACATGCTGAGATGGAAATTTCGGCATTTGCGGTATACAGTTCCTTGGCCAATGATCGTAACCTGAACATTGCTTTTGCCGATACACTGATTGATATGTTAAAAGGTAAGGCCCGCAGTAGTTTTTATGGAAGAGAATGCGACAAATTAATGAACAAAATTAAAGCAGTCACCAAAGGTTATATGGCGCCGGATTTTACCTTAAAAGATTCAAGCGGTAAACCGTATACTTTGTCGAAATACAAAGGCAAATATGTTTTACTGGATTTTTGGGCCAGTTGGTGCGGTCCCTGTAAGGCAGAAATTCCGCATATGAAAAAAGCATATAGTGCCTACCACGATAAAGGGTTTGAAATCATCAGTATTTCGATTGATGCAAAAGAAGATGCGTGGAGAACTGCTTTAAAACAATTTCAAATGCCTTGGGTACATATATTAGACGTAAGAGGAGAGAAAGGTTCTACCAGCGATTTGTATCATACGCCTTCCATCCCGAAAACCTTATTGCTGGATAAAACCGGGTTGATTATTGATACGGATTTACGGGGGCCTATGCTCGAGCAAAGGCTCTCGCAATTGCTAGATAATTAACATTTTTTCCTCCTCCATTTGAGCTTTTTAAACCCAAATTTTGCAGTTGGACACAACAACAGCAAAAACGAATCATACCGTTTTCATATACGTAATCCTGATGAATCGGGAAGCGTCTATTGTCGCGGCATTATACTACGTAGGGGCTGCTTTTTAACGTGGAAGCATTTGTTATCATTGTATTTTGGTGTGAATTGTGCTCATTTAAATGCATGGACATTTTTTATATCTCTTGAATAAGCTTGTAGTTCATTTCTTGATTTTCACTGCTAACCGGCATCTTCAACTTTGGCGTCATCATCCAAGGGCTGTACCACAGTACTACCCCTCGAACGCTTCCTTGAATTTGAAGCGC
>DAIRSC010000239.1:3704-4015 GCA_036804585.1 Chitinophagaceae bacterium | reverse complement strand
GGCTGGTGAGGCGGTGTTTGGTTTGGAGGTGGAAGTGGGGGCGGCGGGAACAGTTCTGGTGGAGGTGGCGGAGTTGGTGGATTTGGTGGCGGTGGTGGTGGATTTGATGGCGGTGGTGCAGGAGGTAGTTGGTAGTGTAAATAATTCCAAAAGACTCTCACAAAGGGATCTCTTCTGACATCACTTTTTTTGCCCGGAAGATGACATCCCCGGTTTTCCGGCCGAATTGCGTATACGCCGCTACCGGACGCCTGAATTGAAACCATAGCTAAATTCATTTAGCAAAAAAGTTCAAAGCTTATTGATTTTTT
>DAIRSC010000239.1:0-3694 GCA_036804585.1 Chitinophagaceae bacterium | reverse complement strand
AGTGATCTGGTTGATCACGATATCGTTAAAAATTCAAGGTAACGCAGAAATTTGAAGCCAAATGATTTAGCCAATTATTTTTGATCGTTTGCAATGGTCTCGAATTGAAAGTATCTATCAATTACCGGCCTAAATAAGGGTTGCTGTTTAATGTGAAAGTATTTGTTATCATTACATTCAGAGATGCATTTCGCTTTTTTAAATGCACGGCAGTTTGTCAAATCACTTCAATAAGCTTGTAGTTCATTTCCAGATTTTCACTGCTCCTACATACCCCTTCAGCCTATTTCTTCAGAAACAATACAACTAGGTCACGAATACCCGGCAAAGGAAACAATCGTTTTTCCCACCCCTTTAAGTTGTCCTTAAAGCCAATAAAACGAAGACCCCATATTTGCCCTAGTTCGCAGAAATGCAGATGCCCCTGTTAGCTCACTCAGGTTTGCATACAGCCAAGGAACTTTTACTGCATCAAAAATAAATTCGAATTGCTGTTCTGTTTGTGTAAAATCCTGTATTTGATAATCAATGACCACATCGGCAATCAGACTCTTTACCAAGTGTAGATTTTTGGCATTGGAAACAACTGTAACAAGTCGCCCAAAATGTTTGAGCAATTAAACGGCTGCGGAACCCATAGCTCGTAAGGCTCTATTAACCATCACATGATGACCTGCCTGCACCTTGACTGCACGAATATCACTGAGTGCATAATGTGCACCTTCCGTTGAGGTTGCTGCCTGTTCAAAGCCTGAATGATCGGGAATGGTGGCATTCGCATCCTTTTCAGCAATGCATATAAACGCTGCGTGAACACCGAAGGTTTTGTATAAAATCAAATACGTGATCGCCCATTTGAAACGATGATACTTTAGCGCCAACTTCAACAACAAATCCTACAAATTCGCAGCCCAATATGGGGAATTTAGGTCAAAAGAGTCCGCTCCAGAAATAGGAAATAAAATATTCAGCATTGCAAAATCGGCTATCAGTGCGGTTGAGGGTAGCTGCATCAATTTCAACCAATACTTCAATTACTTATAGTTGAGGTTTTTCCGAATCCACATATTGTACGACTTCAGGAGGGCCATACTTTTTGTGAATAACTGCTTTCATCCAATAATTTTTTTTGATTGAATGATTCTTCGCAAGCATGCTTCCGCAAAACAAGTAAATATATTTTTGCGAAAAAGACAAATTGATCCAAAGATTAGCTGCAATGCAATTCCTCAAAACCAAAAGTAAATTGGATTCGGTTTGGAATAGAGCGGAGAAGGATGAATGACCAAACAAGGGCTTTGATAACCATCCAAGCTGTAATTATTCGTCATCATAAATTTTCATGCGGAAAACAAAGAGACAACCAAAAAGGGCTGGTATGATTAAATTAATGAGCCACAACAAAATGGTGGCTGTTACAATGCCCACATGGTTTTGACTAAGAGGTGCCAGGAAATATAAAGCAGTTTCGCCGCGAATACCGATTTCGGCAATGGCGATAGTTGGCACAATGGCCATCGCCCAAAAAATTAACCAGATCGTCAAAACCATATCTATAATAGGCACATCCACCCAAAGCAATTTCAGGAGCAACACAAATTGGGTCGTATAAACGCCATAACGAAGTAAAGACAAGAATAAAATTCTCAATAACTGAGAGGCATTAAAACGTCGAACAATTAATAAGTAGGTTTTGACTTTTCGGAGGAAGGGAATGGCCGATAATTTTTCGACGAAGGTGGGCAAGTTAAAATAAAAATAGCCAAGCACAATACATAGAACCAAACTACCCGCTAGTAACCAATAAATCCATTGGGAGCTTTAACCCTGATTGATGTAATAAATTAAACCGCTGAGTCCCAAAAAACCCCTCACAATAAATTGGGCAAAACTACCTACAATGGTTACCGAAATCCCTTGCAGTTTATGTAAATTCCTCAAAAATAAAATTCGGCCCATGTATTCACCGATACGATTGGGTGTAATCACAGAAACTGCCAATCCTGTAAGCACCGATTGCAAAGATGTCCACAACGAAAACCGCTCTGTGCCTAATAAAAGATATCGCCATTTCTGAGCCTCAATAGTCCAATTCAGAAACATAAGAAAAACAACAGACACCAATAGATAAATTCTTCGGGCATCCCATTCCAAAAACATCTGATGCAAAATTTCCTGAAGGTCCTCTTGTCGTCGTAATTGGTTGTAAAGCGCATAGGCCATCCAAAAAAACAAAACAAGACCAATCGAGGTCTTGAAAATTAATTTAATACTTTTGTTCCTCACGCCCTGTAAAAATACTGCGCTTGCATCGGAAAACTGAGATAATTTTAGGCATTGATCCGGGTACCCTTATACTGGGTTATGGTTTAATAGAAATCAAAAACCGCAAACCGGCTTTGATTGAAATGGGCGTGCTAAAATTGAGCGCATACAGGGATACCTATCATCGATTACAAATGATTTACCAGAAGATTTTGGAATTGCATAAAAATTTTCAACCACAGCAATTTGCCATTGAGGCCCCTTTCTTCGGAAAAAATGTGCAAAGCATGCTCAAATTAGGCCGGGCACAGGGTGTTGCGATTGCAGCTGCCATGCAGGTTGGGTTAAGTGTGGAAGAATATTCTCCCAAAAAAATTAAACAATCGGTGACGGGAAATGGTAATGCCAGTAAAGAACAGGTTTGGAAGATGTTGCAGCAAACTTTAAATTTCGAAGGGCGGCCTGAATTTTTGGATGCTACCGATGCGGTCGCAGTTGCACTTTGCCATTATTATCAAACAAGCATACCGGGATTGGGCAAACAAAAAGAACAAGGTTGGGATGCCTTTTTAAAGAATAATGCCCATCGAATTAAAAAGTAGATATCTGTCATTTATCCCTATCAAATCCATTTAGGGATGTATCAGAGCGGAAGCAAGAATCCTGTATGATAAGATGATGGTTGTAAATAGGGCTTGATGATTATCTCATAGGCGCTTCAAATTCAAGGAAGCGTTCATGGGATAGTCCCGCTCGTTCGGACAGCCCTTAAACGATGAAGCCAAAGTTGAAGATGCCGGTTAGAAGTGAGATAAGAATAAGTCGCAGATGCTGTAATGAGGCGGCAGGCCCCATTCTGAAAGGCCATTCTAAACCGGAAAGACATATTATGAATTTACAAATAGAATCATCGATCATTTACAGCCACATAACAAGCTGAAGAGGCAAATATCATAGATGCTTTAAAAAAAACACTATTTTTACTTGGTATGAGTAATCGGGCACTTCGAATTATTTTTTTACTGGCTGTGGTGAGCACGGTACTGATGTTTGCCACCCAATATTTTTGGGTGAAGAATGCTTATAACCTGGAGAAGAAACTATTTAGTTCACAAGTCACGATTGCGTTGAAAAATGTGGCGGTTCAATTATTGCGGATGAATAACAACAATAGTCCGGTTGATAGTATTGTGAATAAAGTTTCGGATCGATATTATACTGTGCAGGTGAATGACAAAATTGATTCGACTGTATTGGAACCCCTTTTAAAACGCGAACTCCTGGCTCAACAAATCAAAACGGATTTTGAGTATAGCGTATATGATTGTGAAAGCGAGAATATGAAGTATGGGCGATATGTCAGTTTTTCGAAAAATGATAAACCGGATGACATCATTCCTACTGTATTTCCAAAAAATAAAAAGGAGAA
>DAIRSC010000238.1:0-4019 GCA_036804585.1 Chitinophagaceae bacterium | reverse complement strand
GCATTTTGCGGATCCCCTTCTGTTTTGATCCTAAATGGTTCAAATTCAACCTGATCATATAAACGCAAAAGTTCCTGTTCTACAACAAAGGTATCCTCAGGGTTATACGAAGAGTCCTTGGGCCATTCCATGACTTTTTCCCGAATGGATTGGCTGAGTGCCTCAGGTTTCCAATTTAACTCCTGGACAATAGTTTCCGGGCCTTTTTCGCCATTTTTGTCTCCATTACTGAATCCGGCATCACAAGCGGATAAGAATAAGATTAAAAATGAACCTAAAAAAACGGGATAAAATTCTTTATTTACAGGTAACCAAGTGACAGTCATTCAGGACAAACCTATGCTTTTTTTTAAAATCAATAATCAGGGAATATCCACAAATTTTGAAGCATTAAACCATATATTTACGCTCAAGTCAAAGCGCCACCATGCCCGAATATCAACAAATCGTTGAAGACCAGGACATACTGGATCTGTTCCGCAAAGAAGAAACAAAAGAAAAAGCATTTTCGATGCTGGTAAAAAAATACCAGGAACGCTTGTATTGGCACATTCGGCGCATGTTGATTCATCATGAAGATACCAACGATGTCCTTCAAAATATGTTTGTAAAAGTGTGGCGAAGCCTGGATCAATTCAGGCAGGATGCCGCTTTGTACACCTGGTTGTACCGGATTGCCACCAATGAGAGCCTGACTCATATTGAACAAGCCAAAAAACGACAAGCAAGAAGTCTTTCTGACCATGAAGATTATATTGGAAACACCTTGAAAGCTGAAAAAGGCTTTGATGCAAATCAACTGGAGTGGAAACTTCAAATGGCGATACAGTCACTGCCGGAAAAACAAAGGATCGTATTTAACCTACGATATTATGATGAGATGCCTTACGAAAAAATGTCGGAAGTCCTCGAAACATCAGTGGGTTCACTGAAAGCATCCTATCATCATGCCGCAAAAAAAGTTGAAGAATTTATCAGAACCCATTAAACTTTGATTGTTAAAATTTGTCACATGGCCCCAATGAACAAAAATCCACAAATAATGAAGGAGTTACAGGAATTAGAACCGGAACTGCCCATGGTGGATACGCCGTTTTTGACCCCCGAGCATTATTTCAACCATCTCAGTGAAGAAATTCTGACATTTGTCCGGAAAGAAACACGTTTGGATCATTTGTCGAAAAAAATGCTCATGGATATTCCAAACAACTATTTTGATAGCTTCCACCAAACCCTGATGGAAGAAATCAAGTTGGAAACCATGCTAGATAAGTTGCCAAAAAGAATGCCTTTTTCAGTCCCAACTGGCTATTTTGAACAACAGCCTATAGAAGTCTCAAAGCGCATTGCCCCCACCCAAAAGCTAAAACCACTCTATTTTGTAAACCGGACGTTTTCAAATTGGTCGATGGCAGCTGCATTAATCACCTTTATACTAAGTGCCTTTTTGCTAGTCAATCGGACGAACCATATCCCCATAGAAAATCAATTATCACAACTTTCGGATATCGAAATTGAAACTTATCTGAATGAACACCAGACTGAGTTTGAAAAGGCCAACATGAATGAAGTTCCTGACCCCCAAAAAATAGATCTAAGACAATTGGAAAAAGATATTTTTGACCAACAGCTCAACAATCTCACTGAAGAAGAGATTATTGATTACCTCTAAGAACGAAACGACTATGAAATACACCTTACTTTTTTTATTCTTCTCACTTTGCTTTTTAAACCTGGCCGCACAGGATGGCAAGGGGCAACGCGTTGAAAGTTTAAAAATCGCCTACTTATCCGGCGAACTCAACCTTGACCCGGCTACCGCTGAAAAATTCTGGCCGGTTTATCATCAATACGAAGATGAATTACAATCAATCATACGTGAAAAAAGAAGAGATAATCAAGATGGACGCTCTGTGGAGGAAATGCTGGATCAGGAACAGAAAGTTTTGGATTTAAAGAAAAAATACTCCACCATGTTTGCCCGTATTTTAAATCCGGAACAAGTCAATCGTCTTTATAAAGCAGAAAAAGAATTTCGTCAAATGCTGATACGACGTTCACAACGCAACCATGCCAAAATGAATCGTGGTACTGAACGACCCATACCTGCCCGTGGTGAAAGAATGCAAAATCCGAATATGCGAGGAAATGGTATACGTCCTGAACGCACGGACCCTGCACCTGAACAAGCACCTTCGCGCCGACCAATCAGGCAATCCTAAGAAATTACTTCCGGCCGCATTTGCGGAAAGAACAATACATCCTGAATACTCTGTTGACCGGTCATCAGCATACATAATCGGTCGATACCTATACCGATTCCTGAAGTAGGGGGCATACCATACTCCAGGGCTCTCAGGAAATCGTGATCAATAAACATGGCTTCATCATCACCTCGCTCCATTAATTTCACCTGATCTTCAAATCGTTAGCGCTGATCAATCGGATCATTTAACTCCGAATATGCATTGGCAATTTCCTTTCCATTGATGATTAATTCGAATCGTTCCACCAGGCCGGGTTTGCTCCTGTGTTTTTTGGTGAGCGGACTCATATCAACCGGATAATCAATGATAAATGTTGGCTGAATAAAATCGGCCTCACATTTTTCTCCGAATAATTCATCAATCAATTTTCCCCTTCCCATTGAAGCTTCTACCGGTATATGCAACTGTTGACAAACATGCCGAATTCCGTCTTCATCCATTTCACTAATATCAATCCCCGTCTTTTCCTGAATGGCATCGTAAATACTGACTCTGCGGTATGGCGCCTTAAAACTGATTTCGTGATTACCCATACGAACCGTAGATTGACCATTCGTTGCCAAGGTTACTTTTTCGAGCAAAGATTCAGTAGTTTCCATCATCCATAAATAATCTTTGTAAGCCACATAAAATTCAAGAATGGTAAATTCAGGATTATGTGTTCTGTCCATACCTTCGTTCCGAAAATTACGACTGAACTCATACACAAAATCAAAGCCTCCAACGATTAATCTTTTTAAATACAATTCGTTTGCAATACGCAAATACAAGGGCATGTCAAGGGCATTGTGATGGGTTATAAAAGGTCGGGCTGCAGCTCCTCCGGGTATAGTTTGCAAAACCGGCGTATCCACCTCCAATCCATTCAGTTGATTTAAAAAATCACGTATCGCATTCATCATTTTAGTTCTTTTGATAAAAGCCTCCTTCACATGCGGGTTGATGATCAGATCTGCATAACGTTGTCTGTATCTAAACTCCGGATCAGTTACTTCATCAAAAACATGGCCTTGCTCATCTCTTTTCACTACCGGCAAAGGCTTTACTGATTTCGACAAAAGGGTTATTTCTGTGGAATGCACGGAAATCTCACCGGTCTTTGTCGTAAACATAAAACCTTTTACGCCAATAATATCCCCTAAATCAAATCGCTTAATAACCTCATCAAAAAAAGTTTTATCTTCATTCGGACAAAGTTCATCTCTTTTACAATAGAGTTGAATGATGCCTTGCATATCCTGAATTTTCAGAAACAGCACCTTTCCTTTATCGTTCATTGACAAGATTCGCCCTGCCAAACAAACTTCTAATTTTTCGGCAGGTTTTGCCTCATATGAGGCTCTGGCCTCTGCACTGCTATGTGAAACGGGATATAATGCAGCAGGATAGGGGTCCACACCCGCATTCCGAATGGCCTGCAACTTTTCTCTCCGAATAATTTCCTGTTCTGATAACGACATACCTTGATTTTATTTAAGTTTCAAAATTGGTGTGCAAAATTAAGAATATTCATTGATATCCCTCTTTCTGTAATATAACTATTCAAAACGCTTGGTTCTGAAAGACACCTTACAATCTTTACAAATTCGGATGGCTGCATCACGAGCCATATTGATGGCAACAGGAACTCCGCCGCCCGGTCTGCTCCAATGACTGGCATAATAAATATTTTTCAAGCCGGGCAAGGTGAATTAGATCGGAGTGGATGCAAATACATTTTCGTCGGGCAACCATCCTTGTGCACTTCCTTCC
>DAIRSC010000237.1:0-4036 GCA_036804585.1 Chitinophagaceae bacterium | reverse complement strand
TGAAGATGCCAGTGAGAAGTAAAAATCAAGAAATGAACTGCAAGCTTATTGAAGAAATATAAAAAATCACCATGCATTTAAATGAGGACAATTCACACCAAAATACAATGATATCAGATGCTCTCACGTTAAATAGCGGCCCTAAATAACAATCGAAGGTCATGAATCAATTAACGCAGTTTACCTTCAAATGCTGAGGGCCGACAGGATTTATCGCATCAGAGTGACATTTCCTTTGAAATTCTTCTTGACATTGTTGATAAACGATACATCTATGACATAAACATATACACCTTGTCCCTGATCCTGACCGTTATATTTTCCATCCCATCCACGACCATCAATGGCTGTGGTTGTAAATATTTGTTCTCCCCAGCGGTTGTAGATACTCATTCGGAAAGTAACAACTCCGCTGCTTAGCAATTCTCTTGGAAGAAAGTAATCATTCAGGCCATCACCATTCGGAGAAAATGAATTCGGCACATTGAGATAACAATCGCGTTTTACGGTGATGCTATCCGTGGTAGCACATTCTCCATTACTCGCCTTCACCCAATAGTATCCACTTTGATTCACCAAAATAGAGGATGAAGTTTCACCGGTACTCCATTCGTAAGACTTCACATGTTTAGAATTCGGATCAGACAATTGAATGGCTCCGGATAAACCCGGGCAGTACATGGTATCCTTACCCAAATTGATGACTGGATAAGCGCGAACCGTAATATTTTGAGAAACCGAAGCATCCGGACAAACTGCATATTTACCGGTAAGTGTTACCTGATAAACATTCATATCATTCGTAATTCCGGTTAAATCATAAGTATGGGTTGGATTGTGTACATCCGTTAGAGTAAATAAATCTCCAAAATCCCAGGTGAAACTTTTTGTGTATGCGGCCATCGTATCTCTGAAATAAACCGGCTGACCCATACAAATATCATCATCAGAAATGGTGAAAGCCACATAAGGCGGATTGTCCACAAAAACAGAATGGGTAAAATCATCCGTACATCCGAGCGTATCAGTTACAGTCAGCGTAACAGTATAAACACCAGGCGCTGAATACGTATGCAAGGTTGGATCGGTAGTCGTTGTTATGGTATTTCCATCTCCAAAATCCCAGTTATAGGTGATAAAACCCGGGCCCGGTTGCGAACTCGGACCGGCGGTAAACGTAATCGCATCGCCCAAACAGGCCGAATCAATCTTAGTTGGGCCTGTTGCCGCAAAACCCGCCAAGATTGGATGATTCAGATTGATACTTTTTGTGATTGTATCCAAACAGCCATTGTCTCCGGCAATTAAACTGACATTATAAACACCCTGGTTAAAATAAATATGCGTTGTATCAAAAGAGGAGGACAAAGTGCCATCACCAAAATTCCATTGGTAGGTGGGTGTACCGCCTGCTGTACTCGTACTTAAATTGGTGAAAGTCACAGTATCATCCACACAACCCAACATCACATCAAAATCAAAATCAGCGATGACATTTCCGGTGACCACGACATTAATCGTATCTCCAAAAAATGCTTGAATCGTGTCACAATCTGTTACGGCATAACATTGTACAGTAACTTGAGTACTTTGCGTTGGAAAATAATTTAGATTCTGACCTGTACCAATGGTGTCGCCTGTCGCAATATCCACCCAGTAGTACTGGTAATTAACTGTTTGTACACCTGCCGGCGAAAACCGATAACTATCGTTGCTAGCAGTCCATATTGTTCCATTTCTGCCCGGCACCATAAATGCGACTGTACCATTGGCATTTTGAATACCTTCATGAGCAACACCGCCATTCCAAGTCGAACAAAGTGGTTTTTCCTTAATATTGATATCAATCAAGTAGGTTGATTCGAACAATACGACCTGTTGGGAGGCAATCAGATTATTACAAGAGAACATAGGAATGCTGTCCCATGAAACCACCAAATATCGACATGGATATTGACCATAGATATCCCAGGTTACATTGGAATTGGCAAAAAATACCCCAGGATCAATATCGTGATAGGGTGCCATAATACAGTTATTCATTCCGTTGTTAAACGTTGGCGCAACCGTTCCATTGGATGCCCAAGGATTTGTTCCTCCCGTATTTACTGGTTGCGTATTCCCGAAAAATAACTGCCCATTCGCGCCAATCTGGACCTGATTGTATTTCTGTCCAAAATAACAAAAGGCGAAAGGCAGGGTTACCACCTGACTCCAAGCATCATCAATATTTACCAATACCTGATTAGCACCTACCCAGGGGTAAGGATTATAAGCAATATTATTTACGGCATAAGAATCCGTTGAATTCAAAGTAGAAAAGGCATTACAGGTTAAATTAACTCCATCCAAACAGAAAGAAACTGAATCTCCGGTGATCACATATCCAGCCGAATAAGAGGGTGGACAATTTGGAGGTGTCTGTCCAAATGATTTTTGAATCATCCCATTCAGAAACAAGACGAAGGATGTAAATAAAATAGACTTTAGAGCTCTGCCCATCATACACAATTTTAGAAGGTGAAAATTAATACTTATTCCTGTAAATTGGGAATATCACTGTCAAAAAGACGTCATTTTCTTAAAAATCGTTGGACTTAGCCCTTTTGATTTCTCACCAGATAAAGATGAAACAGGAGCGCCATCAACAAAAACATGGCCACAATTTGATGAATCTGGGCAGCCCATTCAAAAGCCCCAAATCCATTTCTTTGGGTTTCGGTAGCCATGAGTACGCTCCCAATTCCCAGTAAAACCTGAATGAATACAAGAATCATGGGCAAAAAGCGCCATTTCTTCCACAATAAACTTCCACTCATTTTTGCCGACTGAATGCCTAAGAATATTATTGCCGCAAACAACACATACGCCAGGGTGCGATGCACAAAATGAACCACAATGGGATGATTCACCCAATTTTGATGCTTCAGCGCCTCCGGAAAATAACTCCCATTGATATCCGGCCAGGTACTTGCAGCACTTGCGGCCTTCAGACCGGCCATAAATGCCCCATAAACTAGTTGTAAAATCAACAACCCCAGAATAAAAAGGACCCAGCGACGATAAGTCGGATTGCTCAGTCGGGCCGATGACGGTATCATGACATCCATTGCAAACCAGTATGTGAAAGCCAATAATACCAATGCTGACACAAAATGAATGGCTAATCGGATATGACTGACGTAAAGGTTATCATCTGTCAATCCACTTTTTACCATAATCCAGCCGATCAACCCTTGTGCAATTCCCAGCACAACCAAGGCGATGAGTTTGGGTACCATTTCAGGAGTAAATGCCTTTTTATACCAAAACCAACCAAAAGGAAGCAAAAAAACGACTCCTATAAATCGCGCCCA
This sequence comes from Chitinophagaceae bacterium, assembly GCA_036804585.1. Classification (GTDB taxonomy): domain Bacteria; phylum Bacteroidota; class Bacteroidia; order Chitinophagales; family Chitinophagaceae; genus OLB11. Next base: position 680 of record DAIRSC010000237.1, on the reverse strand, counting down.
ATTTCGATGCAACCATTCCCAGAAATAAATAAATTTAAAATCTGACAAAGTAAAATCAGCAATGAGATACTTGTACTGTCCCGTTGCAGACTAAAACAAATCGAAAGCATGATTCCAATCAGCCTCATTCATGGGAGGAATGCTCCCCAAAATGGGTTTCCATTCAGTGATCGACAAGCCCGATCCGGTTAATCGCGTGATACCTCCCAATACCACTTGAAGCACTATCATAATCACCCCGGTCATCAACCATCTACCAACTTGATTCCTGTATTCCATCTTGGGGGCAAAATTAATGGAAGCCTGCGGATAACGATATTCGTTTTTACTTTAGAATATATTTTTCAGAAGTACGAATCGGTCAAAACCACTGTATCACTTATATTCAAACGGGATTCTTGTTCTTTATTTTTGTTTTCGAAGATTCATTGTGCTTTTCAATATTTTATCCAAACAGATTATTCATCGCGATACTAGGTCGAATGGGTCAATTCAACCCTTTCTGTAAATTGACTATTGATTGCCCCTTTTTTACCGAATACAGAGACCATCGCAAAAGTCATTTGGCAAAAAAGTTCAAGGCTTTTTGAATTTTTAAGTACCGAGTGATCTGGTTGATCATGACATCGTTAAAAATTCAAAGTAACGCAGAAATTTGAAGCCAAATGACTTAGCGAATT
>DAIRSC010000236.1:0-4068 GCA_036804585.1 Chitinophagaceae bacterium | reverse complement strand
ATTAAGGAAAAAGAACCAAGACAGCCCCATTACCGGAAATTAAAAATATTTTCTCCGGGGTATATCTCGGGTATTATTAGTGTTTTCTTAGTAATTTTTGCGACTCTTAACAATTATTTTTGTGATTCCTCTATAGCAGAACAATTGAACCCTATTTGATAAGAATTTTAAAAATACTTGGATACTTCCTGCTCAGCATTCTTGTTGTTTTTACTGACCAAAGAAAAATATCAAAATATCCTTTTAGGCCAAGCAACCAAATATTTATCTGAGAAATTAAAAACCCGGGTACATATAGATCATGTCAAATTTAGCTTTTTTAATCATTTTGATATTCATGGGGTTTATGTAGAGGATCAACAAAAAGATACTTTGGCCTTTGTCGGTACCCTTCGATTAAAAACCTCCGAATTGTTATCGAATTACTGGAATGATGAGCCATTTGTGATTCATGATGTAACACTGAAGGATGTCCTTGTAAACCTGAATCGGCAAAAAACCAGCGATCGATGGAATTATGATTTTATTTCAGAAGTGTTTGCGTCTGCCGATACAGTTCAATCTCAGGAGGATACACTTCAGCTTCAAAAATCTTCGGAATCAGAAACCGTGAAACTCGAGCTAAAGACTATAAATCTGGAGAACTTTCGTTTTTTGATGAATGACGCTTGGAGGGGAGAAGATATGCAATTTGCTGTTGAAGCTTTGGATTTGGATATAAAGACCTTTGATATGCTCAAAGCCCGGTTTGAAATACCCACACTAGATATTCAACAGGCCGATGTTTTAGTTCGGGAATATTAATGTGGAAAACCGGAAGACCTTACCCCTGACGACACAAGTACATGGGGGACTCCATTTAATCCTGACCTAGCCAGTATACTTATTCAGAATTTAAAATTAACGGACTCTCGTTTTAGATATTTGGATGGGGATGAAAAACCCAAGCCCGGAGAATTTGATGAGAGACAATTGGACATATCACAAATTCAGCTCCATCTGAGCGATACCCGCTTGATCGCGGATACCCTCTTTGCTCAAATAAATCAGTTGTCGGCTAAGGAACGATGTGGTTTGGAAGTAAAAAATCTGAGAGCACAAGCCAAAGTTTCGCAGGTTGAATCCTTCTTGGATCAACTTTATCAGGAAACGGCTAATTCAAAAATTCAGGATCACTTTGACATGAAATATCGAAACTTTCATGATTTTAACGATTTCATTGCGAAGGTAAAAATGGAGGGGAACTTAAAGGATGCTCACATTTCATCTTTGGATATCGGTTATTTTGCCAATATCCTCAATCAATATCCCATACTCGTAGATTTGGATGGGCAGATTACGGGAACAGTTGATCGAATAGAAGGGCGGAATCTAAGGATTCGATCCAGTGAAACCTCTTTTAAAGGAAATGCCATTGTGCGAGGGTTACCCGATATCGATCAAACATTCTTTGATGTTCAGGTCGATGAACTATTGACCAATGGAAAAGATTTGAACCGATTGATTCCACAAACAAAGGTTGATGCGGTGGCCTGGAATGATTTTAAGACGATTTGTTTTCAGGGTAAGTATTCGGGGCAGGTGGACGAGTTTAAAACCAACGGAATACTGCAAACCAATTTAGGGCAGGCCGATTTGGATTTGGCCATGAACTTCAAACCTAAAACGCCCACATATAAAGGTCATATTGTTGCCAAATCCCTCAATTTAGGTCGCCTGATTAAACAATCTACTATTGGAAACATTTCAGTGGATGCCAATCTTGATGGTCAAGGATTTTCATTAGAAGATATCAAAGCCAAAGTACTTTCTAAATTTGATGAAATTGAAGTTGATGGGAAAAAATATATTGATTTGAATATCAATGGATTGGTGGAGAATAAAAAATTTGATGGCATTTTTGTGTCGCAAGATCCCAGTTTAACCATGAATTTTAATGGTAAATTAGATCTGAGTGGAAAGATTCCATCCTATCAATTCAGTACCCGATTTATTCGTTTTAATCTACAAAAAATGGGAATCACCACTGAACCGGTGATTGGTTCCGGTTACGCCACCCTTGATTTTACCGGCAGCTCAATTGACGACTTTCATGGTAAAGCATTGTTTACCAACCTGACCCTGGAAAATGGATTAAAGGTGGTAAAGGTAGAAGAGATTAATTTACAGTCTTTTGAAACCAATCAGTATAAAACAATTACTTTAAATAGTTCGGTAGCTGATGCAGAATTGAAAGGACAATTCAAAGTTTCTAAGTTGTCGGATGCGGTATTGTATTATTTGTCGCATTATTTGCCGCAGTATATTTCAAAACCGGCAATATACAGTCCGCAGAATTTTGAGTTCGAAGTAACGATGAAAGATATCGATCCGTTGCTTCAAACTTTTGTTCCTCAACTCAGAGGTTTAAATGGAAGTAATTTGTCGGGGCAATTAAATACCTATCAGCAAAAGTTGGGATTGGACATGGTATTACCGGGTATACAATACAATCATCTGACTTGTAAGGATATTACACTTGCAGGAGCGGGTGACTTCAAAAGTTTTGAGTTAACTGTTAATGGAGGCGTTTTTTTGTATGATGATGAACTCATGATTCCATCTTTTCAGTTCACAAGTAGTATGGCAAATGATACCGCTTCTTTATCGCTGATTACCCAAAGTATGAACGATTTATTGGGTGAAGCGTCTTTAAATTGCCGGGCAACTGCCAGTAACGGTAAACTTTTTGTGGATTTATTGCCTTCCAATATCAATCTCAAAACGAATCCCTGGCAGATTTACAGTAAGCAAGCATTGGTATTTGGCGAACAGATTGAAATCAATGAATTATATGTCGAGAGCGGAGCACAGAGAATTAAACTTCAATCTCAAAATACAACGGAATCAGATCATCTGTATGCCGAGTTACAAAATCTGGATTTATACAATATAACCTGAGACGCCAACCTAAGTATTCCTGTCTGGAATGGTCGAATCAGCGGCCGGATTGATGCAATGAATTATATGGAATCGCCTTTGATTAAAGCCACGATATATAGTACGAATGAGGTTCGTGGTGATCAGGATACTGTAGGTATGGTGAAACTTCACATGGATTATGATGTGGAAGGTCAAAAATTGACTTTTAAAAATGGAACTGGTATCCTTCGCGGTCAGAATGAGGCAGGGATTCAAGGATTTATCAATATGAAAGATAGTTTAATTGATATCACCGCCACACTTGAAGAAACTCCCATCGCTTTTGCCAACCAATTTATTTCAGAGTACATCCGAAATTTGCGCGGGCAAGCGAGCGGTAAAGTATCGGTAAAAGGTGTGTTGGATAACCCGAAAATCAGCGGCGATATTCAGTTAAAAGAAGCTTCCTTAAAAGTGCTTTTCTTGGGAACTACTTATTCTATTCCTCAAATGAAGTTTAGTTTTAACAATCAAAATATTTTGGTTCAGGAAACATTACTCAAAGACGAAAGACCCGGTAACTATACAGTAATTCTAAATGGAAAAATAGCCCATAAAAATTTCTCCGATATGTATTTAGATTTCAGCCTCAATTCCGATAATTTACTTTGTTTGAATACCTCCGAATACGATAATAGTTTGTTTTACGGATATGTACCTGCAGCGGTAAATATGAAACTAAGTGGCCCCATGAACGATATCGATATGGATATTCAAACCCGTCCGCTGAAGAATTCGAAATTCTATCTGCCCCTAAATTCTACCGGGGACGCCTCCACCTATGATTACGTGCGTTTTGCAACTTTTGGTCGAGTACAAGGTTTAGAAGAGGTTGAAGATCCGAATCCAAGTTATGTCAAAATCAACATGAATATCGAGGCTACGCCGGATGCGGAAGTATACATGATTTTAGATAAAAATACCGGTGAAGAAATTATCGCAAGGGGGGAAGGGGCGATACGTTTATTTGTTGACTTGGGCAACGACATCAGTATGAATGGAAATTATGCCATCAATGAAGGAAAATACCTGTTCAACTTCAGAGGACTTTTTAATAAAGAATTTAATATTTTTATTTGATATTTAATTGAGTAAATCATATTTATC
>DAIRSC010000235.1:0-4084 GCA_036804585.1 Chitinophagaceae bacterium | reverse complement strand
GCAAAAAAGTTCGTTTCGCGCTATTTTTCACAAAAATTAAATCATTAAATCATTAACTAAAAATCAAAACAACACACAATGAAGAAACTGGCTCATTTTTTAGAATCAGAACGTGGAAAGCGTTTAAAAAACATGATTATCGGTATTGGAGCATCTGTAGTACTGATGGGAGCGTTATTTAAGCTCCAGCATTGGCCCGGTGCGTCTGAAATGCTTATTGCCGGAATGGTTACGGAAGCAGTAATTTTCTTACTGCTTGGTGTACTGCCTCCTCACAAAGATTACTACTGGGAAAAAATATATCCCGAAATTGATATAGCACCGGATGAAGAAGAATTAAAAAGAGCACACTCAAAAGCTATTCATGGCGGTCAGGGTATCACTCAACAATTGGATAATATGTTGGAGAATGCTAAAGTTGAACCTGATATGATTAAGCGATTAGGTGATAACCTTAAAAAGCTAGGTGAAAACATTGAAAAAATGAACCAGCTTGGTGATGCAGGAGCTGCAACTAAAGAGTATTCTGATAAGGCCAAACAGGCAGCTCAGGCCTTAGATGGCATGAAAACGGCATATGCAGGCGCAACCGAGGCCATGACTAAGTTGCAATCCGCTCAATCTGATACTGTAAAATACCACGAACAGGTACAAATGGTAACCAAAAACCTTGCAAGCTTAAATGCTATGTATGAATTGGAGTTACAGGGAACAAATAATCACCTTAAGTCAATGAATAAGTTTGTAGGTAGCTTATCTGAGGCCTTAAATAACCTTACAGACTCTGTTGAGGACACCAAGAAATTTAGAAATGAAATGAACGGTTTGGCTAAAAATCTGAACAATCTGAATACCATTTATGGTAACATGTTGTCGGCGATGCAAATTGGTCATTCCAAATAATTTTTTTAACCTAAGTACGTTTATAAAATAACACCATAGAAAATGAGTATACCTAAGGAACCCAGGCAAATGATGATTAACATGATGTATCTCGTGTTAACGGCACTGCTTGCATTAAACGTTTCCGCTGAAATCCTGAACGCATTCCACGTCGTTAATGAAGGTATTATTAACTCTAATAAATCAGTTGATAATAAGAACGACAAATCGATGCAGGCTTTTCAGTCATCAATGGAAAAAGATGCTGCAAAAACAAAACCCTGGCTAGATAAAGCAAATATTGTTAAATCGGAATCTGAGAAAATAGTAAAAGAGTTAGCCGCTCTATCAGATGAGATTGTTAAGTTGACAGGTGGTTGGGCAGACGAAGCCGGTAATCATTTCGATACAGGTTGGACATCGGATAAGGGTAAACTTTCCGACGAAAAAAATCTTGATGTATCTACCAGACTTCTTGTTGAAGAGAAGAAAGGTTATGAACTACAGGATAAACTTCTTGCTTTGCGAAATAAAATGATCTCCCTGGTCGATGATCCGGGTAAAAAGAAAGAAATTGAATTACAATTGCCCTTAAACATACCCGGTAAGGAGGTTATGTTTAAAAATGCTGAAGGACAGCAGAAAGACTGGGTTAATATGAACTTTCACATGATACCAACCGTAGCCGCAATTACCCTGCTGAACAAGTTTCAGAATGATATTAAAAACTCTGAATCGATGATGATCGATTATTTCCTGCAACAGATCAATGCTAAGGATTTTAAATTCGATAAACTCACTGCACGTGTTATCGCGCCTACAAGTTATGTCATGCAGGGTCAAAAGTATACTGCAGACATATTCGTAGCCGCGTTTAATACAACACAAAATCCTGAAGTAATCATCGGCTCATTAAATGCTAATGCGAAAAAAGATCCCGATGGAGGATATCTTGAAACTAAAGAAAATCCTGTAAACGGTGGCCGTTCCATTGATGTGAAAGGTGGAATGGGTAAATATGAAGTTGGTGCAAGTGGCGAAGGTGAACAAAAATATGCCGGTGCAGTTAAAGTGATTGGTCCTGACGGAACACCTACATACTATCCATTTGAGGCAGCATATACTTCAGCTAAAGGATCAGCTGTTGTATCATCGGATAATCTAAATCTAATCTATGCGGGTGTTCCAAACCCTTTCTCTGTGTCAGTTCCCGGCTTTGCCGCCGATAAGGTAACTGCTTCAGCCAGCATCGGTTCATTTTCCGGTTCTAAAGGTAAATACATTGCCAACATGACTGCCCAAGACATTGGTAAAGAAACAACCATATCTGTTACAGTAGATGATCAGGGAGCCAAAAAAACAATTGGTACAACAGTATTTAAAATCAAGCGAATTCCAGATCCGCAAGCCGTTGTTGCCGGAAAGTATGAGGGAAACATCAAATCAGGTGAATTAAAAGCCACCCCCGGAGTAATCGCTCAATTAAAAGATTTTTACTTTCAGGGTGTTACATTCTCCGTTACTTCTTATGATTTTATTTTCATTGCCAAGCGTCAGGATCCCTGGATTAAAGAAAACAAGGGGATGAAGTGGGAATCAGATGTCGTTTCTAAAATCCAAGGCGCTAAACCCGGTGATCAGATCATCATTCGTAACATCAAAGCTAAAGGCCCTGATGGTCAAACCCGTTCACTGAATCCTATCACCCTTTCAATTAACTAACAAATCCTTTTTGTTATGAAAACCATACGTCAATTCCTATTGTTCATCGTTGTCAGCTTGCCTTTTGTTGCAATAGCTCAGCAAACGAACAGCGACAAACCACTCGACGGATTTTATGAGCGCGTCTCCCCAATGGAACGCGAGGTAATTCCTTACGATCACATTCGTGAATCGGATGTGTTCTGGCATCGCAGAGTTTGGCGTGTAATTGACGTTAATGAAAAGATGAATTTTCCATTTCAATATAATAATAGCGATTGGTTGGATGTAAAACCGCTAATCGTCGTATTGATGGATGGTTTAAAATCGGGAGAGATTACCGGTTTTAACGAAGATAACTTCAAAACAAAAACAGACTTTCAGGAGGCATCTAAACGCGGCGGAGCCGGTTATGATACGGTACCTAAATATGATCCTTCAACAGGTGAGGTTATTGGTGATACCGTTGTATATAATGACTTTGATAATTCTGCAGTTAAGAGATATCGTATAAAGGAAGACTGGTTTATCGACGAAGAAACATCAACTATGCAATGCAGAATTATAGCCATAGCTCCACTATACAAAGACGAGCAACTAGGCGACATTCCATTGTTTTGGGCGGCATATAGCGACTTAAGAAAAGTATTAGTTAAAAATGATGTATTTAATCCTAAAAATGATGCAATACGGTTTAGCTGGGACGATTTATTTGAAGCCCGTATGTTCAGTAGTTACATCATCAAAGAATCAAATGTTTTTGATAGAAAAATATCAGAATATTCATCCGGTATTGATGCCTTTAAGGAATCTGATCGAATATATATTGTTGTTTTCGAAAAAGAACTCAATATGTGGTCGTTCTAATTAAAGATCTTTAACTATTACGAAGCCCTGTTGAAAGACAGGGCTTTTTTATTTTATGGCATGCAGGTAATCAAATACCAATTCTGCTTTCGACTTTCCCACACACGATTCGATTTCCTCAAAAGGCGCCATAGAAAGTTTTTTCGTACTCTTAAAATGTTTCATCAGCATTTCAAATGTCTTTAGGCCGATTCCATCAATTTGTGTGAGAGTTGATTTCAAGGTGTTCTTGTCACGTACTTTTCTGTGAAAGGTAATAGCAAATCGGTGTGCTTCATTTCTAATTTGCTGAATCAGTTTTAAGCTTTCAGACTTTTTGTTGATATACAGTGGAAGTGAGTCATCAGGATAGTATATTTCTTCCAGTTTTTTCGCAATTCCAATTACAGGTACTTTCCCTGTTAGACCCAATCGACCCAGGCTTTCGCAGGCGGCACTCAACTGACCTTTACCACCATCAATGATGATTAAATCAGCTAGTGGAAGATTTTCGTCAAGCACTCTTTTGTATCGCCGGTATACAATTTCGCGCATGCTGGCAAAATCATCGGGGCCTTCTACACCTTTAATATGAAAATGACGATATTCCTTTTTTGCGGTCTTACCATCTATAAAACAAACCATGGAGGCTACC
>DAIRSC010000234.1:0-4094 GCA_036804585.1 Chitinophagaceae bacterium | reverse complement strand
TTCTGATTTTCACTGCTCACATGCATCTTCAAATTCCGCGTCATCGTCCAAGGGTATACCACAGTACTATTCCTCGAACGCTTCCTTGAATTTGAAACGCCTATGAGTTAATCAGCAGACCCTAATTATCGGGCTTTTTGCAATCACCTATACATTGGAGTCCTGCACAACTTCAAGCCGATCATCCAATAACCATACGACCACTCCTGCACAGGTCATCCAAACTGTTCAAAGTGGTGCATGGAAAATCCGTTACTTTTTTGATTCAGGGAAAAATGAAACGAATAATTACAACAATTATCTGTTTACTTTTCAATCAAACGGAACTCTTACTGCGTCCAATGGCTCAAATACTGTTAAGAGATCCCGGAGTAGTGGCAATGATGATAGTCAAACCAAACTGGACATTTCACTAGGAAATATAAATCCTTGGAATGATATCTCTGATGATTGGCATGTAATTGCGCAGTCAAGCACACAAATTCAATTACAAGATGTAAGCGGCGGCAGTGGAGATATTGATTATCTCACTTTTACGAAAAACTAATCTCTTTATTGATAAAACCTGAAAATTCCCCCTGATCAATCCACCTGGAGATCAAAGATTTTTTTTGCCAAAATTTTCCCATTCACTTGTATGGACAGTTGATGTTTTCCGGCAAAGTGTTTCCGCGTTGAAAAGTCTTTCAAGGTCTGCATTTTTTGTAACATCAGCTTTTCACCTGGGTGAATATCAAATGTCTTAAATTAAAAGACTGAGGAAGATGTCCTATTCTCAGGGCGGCAATAGTCAATGACATAGTCAACAATGAGTCGTTCATTCCTTTTTGAAACTGAATCCAGATCAAAAGAAAATGCCAGATCCTCTCCCAATTGAATTGGGGTATTCAAAATTTTAAAATTAGATAATTTTACCTCGACTCCGGTTTTAACACCCATCACTTTCAGCAAATCAGGCTCACCTTTCTTAATGAGCGTCCTGCAGGCACGCTGAATAATCCAATCAGTGTGTGTATGCTGTCCCTTCCACTCTTTGACTAAATCAATCACATATTTTGGATGGTCTTTTGAAAAATCGTTGATATGATTGGCCACCGACTTCCGTACATATAAAGATTCATCCTTTTTCAAATGATCCAATATTGGACGGGTTAGTTGAGGGGCACGAACCACAGCGTCCAATTTAAATGACCAGGGTAAGCGTGGACGACAGGACTCAGATGACAACCTGCGCACATGGTGATTGTCCTGTTTAGCCCAGTGTTTCAGATGAATCAAAGCTCGCTCAAAATCGGCTCTCAAAAAATGTCTGACCGCAAATTCACTCGAACCCAATGAAGTCAATTCTGCCAAATACTGCATACTCAAATCAAATTCGCTCATCCCAAACTGAGATATAAAATCCGGATAAACCAAACTGGTATAACCCGTAGGCATTTGAAATGCAATTTTTTTGATCAGTTGAAAGTCTTTCTTTGAATTACCTGACAGATGCTCAAATAATACCTGAGAAGTATGTCGCAACCTCTCATTCAATGACCTTGTATCTAAATGATGTAGGCATTTTTTAAGGAAATGTTTGCGGTCGAAATGAGGAATAACCTGCTCACAAACTTTTGATAGTTGTTCATAGTAAGATTGATCAAACATCTCCTTGAGTGGTTCCATTCATGCAAGATATAACCTTCAATAGAGAAGTCATAACATAAATTCATCAAAGGCCAAGTTCACACACTTATAATTTTTTTCAGATTCCCGGAATACGTATCTTCCCGATTCAACACTTGATAAGATGTTTGCAGATGCGATAGATCAGATACATGAATTCACAAAACCCATTCATTCCATTGTTCGTTATTATGATGGCAGAATGGTACCCGGCACAGCAACTTTATTTTTCGTAAATGAAAATGGAGATGCCATCACTTGCAAACACGTTGTGGAGTTTATTATCCAGTCGGAAAAATGGAATGCCGATTACCAAAATTTCAAACGGGAAAAACAACAATTGCCTCGTGATCAAAGCTATGCCTCTGCATTACAGAATTTGGAAAAAAAATATCAGTATCACCCGAATGCGATTGTGCAAATTCAGAACCAATTTCTAAACGCCGTGGATGGCTTCAAGAATTTAAAAATTCATATGCACCCTTATCTGGATTTAGCGATTTTTCAATTTCATCAGTATGAAACAAAACGATATCAGTCTTTTGCTCAATTCGTTCAGGACGAATATGCCATCCGACAGGGAGAGTACTTATGCCGATTAGGCTACCCGTTTCCTGAGTTTAATAATTACGCTTACAATGATACAACAGATGATGTTCAATTTACGCAAACAGGACAAACTGTATCTCCGCGTTTCCCCATTGATGGAATCATTACCCGATTCGGTATTCAACAAGGACTGAAAGCGACTATTGAAATGAGCACACCGGGTTTACGAGGACTAAGTGGAGGTCCGCTTTTTGATCGGTACGGACGCATTTTTGGCATGCAAAGTATGACCAGCCATCTCCATTTGGGTTTTGACATGATGAATCGTGAAGTATTGATTGACGGTCTTCCTACCAAAGTTTCCAATAGTCCCTTTTTACATGTAGGGCACTGTATTCATGCCGATCGGATTAAGGATTTCCTCAAAGAACATCAAATCCCTTTTTACATTTCTACGCAACAAACCGAATCATTTTAGCAATTCTATTTGTTCACAAACATAGTTGGTCATCTGGTCATCCACGCCTAAATGAAAGACCATACGAATTTGATGGGCAGCAATGGGCATTGAATCAATACCGATTATCTTGAGTTTTTCTACGACAGAATGTGCAGTATAAGGCGATAAAATTTCGGCAATCACAATATTGGTTTCAACAGGTAATATTTCGCCAACAAAAGACTTACTTTCCAGTACCGATAACAATTGCCTGGCATGTTGATGATCACGTTCTAAAAGTGGCAAATGATTTTTCAGGGCATATCGGCAGGCCTCCGCGAGATATCCGGCCTGACGCATTCCTCCTCCAAAAATTTTTCGGATTCGGCGAGCTTGTTGAATCATTAAATGTGAACCGACAAGAAGACTCCCAACAGGGGCACCCATCCCTTTCGACATACAAACGGATAAAGTATCGAAATATTTTGCATACCATTGAGGGGATTGCCCACCGGCAATAATAGCGTTCCAAATGCGCGCACCATCGAGGTGCAATGCAATTCCTCTGGAACGGCAAAGTGCGCTGATATCGGCAATGGCTTCTTCGGAGTAACAACTTCCTCCTCCTCGATTAGCGGTATTTTCTAAACTCACCAATCGTGTTCGAGCTTTATGAACATCATCCGGATTAATATACGGCTCAATCATTTCTCGACACAATCGACCGCGATCACCTTTCAGTATTCGGGTTTGACAACCACTATTAAATGCAATTCCTCCTCCTTCGTATAAAAATACGTGGCTATTTTCATCACAAATGATTTCATCTCCAGGTTGGGTATGGCACTTAATGGCAATTTGATTACTCATTGTTCCGCTTGCACAAAACAAGGCACTCTCCATTCCGAAGTACTCGGCTATTTCTTCTTCGAGAAGATTTACGCTGGGGTCTTCTCTGAAAACATCATCACCTACTTCAGCATGAAACATGGCTTCAAGCATCTCCGGTGTAGGTTTGGTAAAAGTGTCTGATCGTAGTTCTATTCGCATCGGGCAAATATAATAGCGACTTACGACTATTGAATTTGAATTTTTTTACTCAATTCCTTGCCATTATTTTTTATTTGTAAAACGTATGTCCCTGCTTGCAGATGATTTAAAGGCAGTAATTCACTCAACATCCCATTGACTTGAAAACGAAAATAAGCAGCCTGCTTTCCTGACAAATCCAGGACCCTTATTTCGAGAAGTCCATTGATTGCTTCTTCAAATTTAAGTTCGAACAAACCATTTGAAGGGTTGGGGAAAAAGCACACGCCAGGAATCAAGTTGACGCAGTATGAAAACGTCTTACAACCCAAGTAATTCTTTTGATTCAAAGTTTGGCCATTGCCTGAATGACCTGCTGTTCCGCTGGAAAACCGGCCAGTTGCCATGC
>DAIRSC010000233.1:0-4143 GCA_036804585.1 Chitinophagaceae bacterium | reverse complement strand
AAGTGCCAATGTTAATCACCGGTTTCCGGAAATTTGGCAATTGGCTGAGTTGTGGGTGGACCTGCATGATCTTTTAGTGGCCGCAAATTTAGGTTATTCAGAGGGTTAGTGACAAATCGAATCCGGAAAATCAGATAGCCTGGGATGGAACCGCACTGCTTTCAATTTTTAATTACATTTACAATTCAAAAAAAGAATCGCGGCATGAAAAAAGTACTCTACCTTTTAATCATCATGAGTTTGGCAATAGGAACCTTTGCCCAGAAGAAGAAAAACAAATTTGTAGAAGTTGAAACAACCATGGGTAAAATCAAAATCGAATTATTTGCCGATGTGCCTCAACATAGTGAGAACTTTTTAAAACTGGTGAAAGATGGATTCTATGACAGTCTACTTTTTCATCGTGTCATTCCTTCTTTTATGATACAGGGCGGAGATCCGGATAGTAAAAATGCATTGGACGGACAGATGTTGGGTAACGGAGATGTTGGATATAAAATTCCAGCCGAATTTATGGTGCCTAAATATTATCATAAAAAAGGTGCCCTAGCAGCCGCGAGAGATAATAATCCGGAAAAGGCTTCAAGTGGATGCCAGTTTTATATTGTGGTTGGTCGCACATTTACCGATCAGGATTTAACCACTATGGAACAAAGAGGTGGATTTACCTATAGCGAACAAGCGAAAAAAGATTATAAAACCATTGGCGGTACACCCCATCTGGATAATGGCTATACAGTATTCGGGCAAGTGGTTGAAGGACAGGAAGTAGTTGATGCCATTGCTATGACTCCGCGAAATGCCAGCGACCGCCCGAATGAAAATGTGCGCATCTTGAGTATGAAGATTGGTAAAAAATAAAACCGCTCACTGGGAGCGGTTCGATGGTTTCTTAAGTTTATTAGAAGATGGGCTATAGTCCGCACATATCCTCCGGTTTAACCCATGCATCAAATTCTTTCTCTGTCACGTATCCTAATTTAACGGACATTTCCTTCAGGGTCGTTCCCTCCTTATGTGCCTTTTGGGCAATTTCAGCCGCTTTGTAATATCCAATCTTAGTGTTCAAGGCAGTTACCAGCATCAGGGAATTATTGACATGCTTACTGATATTGGCCTTAATTACATCAATTCCTTCAGCACATTTATCGTTAAACGAAATACAACCTTCTCCAATCAAGCGGGCACTGTGCAGAAAATTATAAATCATCATGGGTTTGAATACATTCAGTTCAAAATGCCCCATACTGCCACCTACATTAATGGCCACATCATTTCCCATCACCTGAGCAGCAATCATAGTCAATGCCTCACACTGTGTAGGATTGACCTTACCCGGCATGATGGAACTTCCCGGTTCATTATCCGGAATAAAAATTTCGCCAATTCCACTTCGCGGACCAGAAGAAAGCATTCGGATATCATTGGCAATTTTCATGAGAGAGACAGCCACCGTTTTTAAAGCCCCATGCGCTTCTACAATGGCATCATGTGCAGCCAAACTCTCAAACTTATTCTCGGCGGAAACAAAAGGTAATTTGGTGAGTTTAGCAATATGTTTGGCTACATTTTTGGCGTAATTCTTCGGGGTATTGATTCCGGTACCTACAGCAGTGCCACCTAATGCCAATTCACTCAAATGGGAGAGTGTATTTTTAATCGCACGAATACCATGATCCAATTGTGAAACATATCCGCTAAATTCTTGTCCGACGGTGAGCGGCGTTGCATCCATAAAATGGGTTCGTCCGATTTTTACGACTTTCATGAATTTTTTCGACTTCTTGTCGAGGGTATTTCGCAATTTGGTAATACCCGGCAAGGTCGTTTCCATCAACATCCTGTATGCGGCGATATGCATGGCTGTTGGAAAAGTATCATTGCTGCTTTGACTTTTATTAACATCATCGTTGGGATGCAGAAATTTCTCTTTGTCCTTTAATTTACCGCCTTGTAATACATGCCCCCGATAGGCAATCACTTCATTCATATTCATGTTGCTTTGCGTGCCGCTTCCGGTTTGCCATACCACCAAAGGAAAAGCATCGCTATGTTTTCCTTCCAAAATTTCATCACATACCACGCCAATCAAATCGCATTTTTCTTTACTCAGCACTTTGGCTTCGCAATTGGTGATAGCTGCCGCTTTTTTGAGATAAGCAAATGCCTGAATGATTTCTTTTGGCATTCGATTGATGTCTTGGGCAATCTTAAAATTGTCGATTGATCGTTGTGTCTGTGCACCGTAAATAGCGTTCAGCGGAACCTGTACTTCGCCCATGGTGTCTTTTTCGATTCTGTATTGCATATATTTTAATTAGAGAATTTACTGATTGAAATGAAAATAGAAAGATGTGTTTTAAGAAATGGTGGTCCAGGTGACATTTCCATCCTTTTCGTCTTTCAGTTGCACGCCGGCCTCCAACAATTGATTTCGGATGGCATCACTGGTTTGAAAATCCTTCCTGAGTTTAGCTTCTTTTCGCAATGAGATCAAAACCTGCATCACATCATTCATTTGGTCGTTGTTTTGTTGTTCGGGTGATTGTAAACCAAATACATCGAAGAGAAAATCTGACAATGTTTTTCTCAGTAATAGAATACTATCCGGATGAATGCTGTGTAAATCTATTTGTCGACCCTTGATGGAATTAACGATAGTGGCCATCTCAAATAAACAAGCTATGGTTTTGGCGGTATTAAAATCGTCATCCATGTTTTCAATACATTGACATGCCAGACGCTCAATTTGCAAATCATTGTCGCCCTTTTGTGAAGCCTTTCCAACATAAAAATCCTTATTGATTTCAGCCAAAGCATCCATCAATCTGCGCCAGCCTTTTTCAGCATCCTGCAAACCTTTGATATTAATATCGAGCTCGGAAGCATAATGAGATTGTAAAAATAAAAAACGAACCACTGATGGCGCATAGCCCTTATCCAATAAAGGATGATTTCCCACGACAAACTCTAACGGCAGGATGGAGTTGCCAAAACTTTTACTCATTTTTTGACCGTTAAAGTTCAGCATATTGGTATGCATCCAGTAGCGGGCGCCACCTTGATTACAGGAACCCTGATTTTGTGCAATCTCACATTCGTGATGCGGAAATTTCAAATCCATTCCACCTCCATGAATATCGAATACCTCACCAAGATATTTGGTACTCATCACGGAACACTCCAAATGCCAGCCCGGGAAGCCCATCCCCCAAGGCGAACGCCATTGCATGATATGTTCCGGTGAAGCTTTTTTCCAAAGCGCAAAATCAATCGAATTTCTTTTTTCTTCCTGTCCATCCAGATCGCGGTAACCGGCAATGAGTTCATCAATATTGCGTCCACTAAGTACACCATATTGAAATTTTTCATGAAAATATTTTACGTCAAAATAAACCGATCCATTGACTTCGTAAGCATATCCCTTTTCGATCAGTACTTCAATCATCTGAATTTGTTCGATGATATGACCGGTGGCCGTTGGCTCAATGGTTGGAGGCAATAAATTGTATATCCGGCAAACTTCATGGAATCCAACTGTATACTTCTGTACAATTTCCATAGGCTCCAAACTTTCGAGTCGCGCCTGAGATTCCATTCGATTCACCCCTTCGCCGCGCTCATTGGTCAGATGTCCGGCATCGGTGATATTTCGCACATAACGCACCTTGTACCCTTTAAAGCGGAGATAACGGTAAATCATGTCAAATGAAGAAAACGTGCGAATGTTACCAATATGTGCATCACTATACACGGTGGGGCCACAGACATACAATCCTACATGAGGTGG
Source organism: Chitinophagaceae bacterium (assembly GCA_036804585.1). Taxonomy (GTDB): domain Bacteria; phylum Bacteroidota; class Bacteroidia; order Chitinophagales; family Chitinophagaceae; genus OLB11. Next base: position 353 of record DAIRSC010000233.1, on the reverse strand, counting down.
ATGCAATGGTTCGAATTTTTCTTTCTGACGGGTGAGCGAATTGTAGAGATGGAGTTCAGACATAGGTCTGCAAAATTAAGTCAAACTGAGGTTTATTGGCTATGTTCAGATCAAATAATCCTTATGATTGAGTATAGATTGGGAAGTTTGTACATGGTATTTTAGCCCCTATAAAATTTGTATGAAAGATGAATATCAAAAAAGCCGCTGTAAGATATTCTCACAGCGGCATCTAAAGAGATTGAAAAAATTATTACTTTACTTCTTCTTTCACTTCTTTAGCAGCAGATTCAACTTTTTCTGCCCTCTCCCTCCCCTCCCGCACCCCCTCCGCTCGTCCTGCCCTGGCTGCC
>DAIRSC010000232.1:0-4182 GCA_036804585.1 Chitinophagaceae bacterium | reverse complement strand
TACGAACCAACGTCCTGGGAATGGAATTTTGGAGATATTGGCTCGGGTATAAATAATGTAAGCACGGAGCGACATCCACAACACATTTTTTCTGCTCCAGGAAATTACATCGTATGCCTTACAGTGAACAATATGAATGGGAGTAACACTCTTTGTCGTACAGTAAAGCTCGATAATACATTTGTTGAAAATCCAAATATGGACCAACAGGTTTTGGTTTCACCCAATCCTTTCACAAATCGGATTATTATAACCCTAAGCGCCAATTTGCGCGACCCAATTTTCCGACTTTTTGATCATACAGGTAGGCTGGTTAATGAGGTGCATTTAGCAATTGGTATTACAGAGATTGAAACAAATGATTTGTCCAATGGGATTTACTTTTGGGAAATAAGATCAATTGGACAATATGTGAATACAGGTAAATTAATTAAAATAAAGGATTGAGAAAGCCGCTGTTAATGTCTCAAAAGGAGTGTCTGGTCTAGATTACAACTGAATTTTAGAGCACTAATTTCACTCATTTAATTTTATGATTTTACCGCTTCTTAAAATTTCCATGTGTGATTCCACATTCCAGAAATACATTCCCGGTGGCAGGTCTTTTGTATCTATTTCAGTAATTCCGAATGGTAACTTGTACTCCCGCGCCAATGTTCCCGTTTGATTGTAAAGCCTGAATATACAGTTGTTGTTCCCCAAAGGAGACGTGTTTCCGACATAAAGCATGGAAGAAAATGGATTGGGAGTAACCTGAATTTGCGTCAAAATTTCAGGATTTTCAGAATGACTGTTACCTAACTTTATCTCTCGGCAAAGCGTGTCACAAGCATTGGCATTACAGACACTTAGGCAAACCTGATATGTGCCATTTGTTGAAAAGAGGTGCTGTGGATGCTGCTCATTACTAATATTATTGAACCCTGATACTGGGTCCCCAAAATTCCAATGCCATTCTGAAGGTTCAAAATAGGATAGGTCATGAAAATACATTAGTAATGGATCAAGGGTGTCTTGCTCTGAACGCCATCGGCAATTGGGGTTATTATTAATTCCCAGCGAATCACAAATTGAGCCATCAATTGGTCCTAAACGAAAATTAGGACTATAACTTATAGACGCATAGTTAAACGTAGGTAAGGAAATACCAATAGGTTGGAAACCACAATCTGCCCCTAACTTGTCAGGATAATTAATCAAATGTAAAAATTTCATTGAATTAGTGGCACATATATATATCTTGTTGTTAGGAGCTAATTGCATTGTATTAAAGGTATAGCTAGGGAATAAAGGATCAACATTGGCAATAAGTATTTTCGAGGAATCAATGTTGCTTGATTTTAAAAAATACTGAAATATATTATTTCGGTAACTCACATATAGATACTCTGAATTTGGTGAAAATGACAATCCTCCGACTGCTGAACCTTCATTCTTTATCTGAATCTGCTCACTAAGATGCCCTGTACATCTGTTAAATCGAAAAACATCAAGACTATGCCCAACACTAAGTCCGTAAGAGCTTTTAATAGCATAGTATTCACCGTTTGGAGAAAATGCGGCTTGTCCAAGGCCATCTATTAAGGCTATATTGACATGTTGCGAATCAAGTTTTTGTATCCCTGATGGGGAGAATAATAATCTATAAATTCGATTACTAAAGCGTTCATTTACTAGTATCCACCAGTCTCTTCCATTAGCATGTCTAGTTGCTGTAAGCCGCCCATATTGGATAGTATCATTTAGGATTAAATTTCTTCTTTCTAAAACAACACCATGCCCATTGTTTCCTGATTTCTTGATCAAAGCATAAAATAAATGTAAACTAGCAAGTTCGGCTGAGTTTGGCCAAGCTGCGTTTCCTTTACTTGTATAAAGCAATATTAAACTATCAGGGCAATTAGGCCAAGGTAAGAATAATCCTCCTTGAGGAATATCATCATCTGAATAACCATAAAGATATGGCAATGATTCAAACCAGATAGAGTCTCCATTAAGCATAATTTTACCAGAAGCATCATTAATCCAATATCCGTTAAAAGCTGCCACATAATTGCCTTGTGAATTTGAAATTACACAATTATTATCTGTAAATCCGCGATAGAAAGACGTATCCTTTGTTGACTCAAATGAGCCATCCTCTAAAAAACTAATTTTGCTTGCTCCAAAATTTTCTGTGCCTCCAGGGTAACCAAGGTACCACGTAGCGTCTTCTTTTTGTGCCCAAAGAGTGTTTGAAAAAAAACCATAGATTAATAAAGTTGGCAGGATTAAATGCACTTTTGATTTTTGCATGATAACACAATTTAAAAGAATTTATGGTTAAAACACTGTGAAAAAAGAAAAATACCACTGATTAATTTAGGGATTATGAATTTTAAGTGCTGAATACTTAAAAGCAATGAGAGAAAGCCAACAGCCTAAAATTCAACCTGTTCTAAAGGCAATTTAAAATCCATCGTTTATTCATTGATACTTTTTATCATAAACACAAGTGGACCCGTGCTATTATCCAAATAACACGGGTCCAAAATAATAAAATTAATGATGAATTATTAATTTCCCTATCCTTGTAGGGGTGTTCTCTCCCGCTAGCGCGAAGCCCCTCAATTCCAAGTCCAACGCACGCTGGCGCGAAAGCTTCAGCTTCGTGCCGAGTATTTCCGTCGGCTGTGCCGGTAAACCGCGAAACAGATTCCGCCTTGCCAGGTCTTCCCACCACCCAAACCTAACCCCGGCATCTCCCCGCCGCGCTTGAGTCTTTTTAGGCCCGGCGCCACGTCCGTGAGTGGCTATGTTAACGCCGCATACCCGCTCTAACAGTCTCTCCAGATCTTTCGCTGCGCTCAAGATGACAACTCTCGTTTAATCACAGCATCTAACGTCTACAACCGACTTCCTTACACAATATACTGCGCAACGAAGTTCAAATACCCGCGTTGCCCGTCTCTTTTATGCCAGTTGCGGGCTGAATCCAGCAGGCGCTCCAGGCACAGCACGATGATGCGCACGGGTACGCGTGGTAATGACTCGTCTGGCGTGGCATCCTCCTCGCCTCCTTCACGACGACTTTCGCAAATGGCTTTCATGGAGATAAATACGGGCATACTTCCTTCCGGCAATGCAACAGGCAGTTGTGGCAGCCCTTTTTTCATCCGGGTATAATAGGTGGTCAATTTTTCCAGGGCCATGATCACTTCCGGATCGCGCAATTCAGGGCGTTCACGGTAGGTAGAAACGATGGCAAATTCTATATTTTGAAGGATGTCGGGGTATTGTTCTACTACATTCATGGCATTGGACTTTGGGTGCGAAAATATTTAAGTATGACAAATATCGTGCTTTGTTCAAGCGCCCGAGCCCGTTTTTTTAAGCATGGTAATACCATCCCCTTATTCTTCTGCCAACTTCTTGATATATTGATATAACCTTGCATCCACATAAAAATTAGCCTCCAATCTTAATCTATCCATCAAAGGTGTTACAGACGATATCAGTCCTCGCTGTTTAGCCAATAAGAGGATGCCCAGTATACCCAATGGCTGTAATTGATACGATACAGCTATTTTTCTTCCCAAGGCCTCATCAATCAAGATATATTCTGCCTTTATGTTAACCGCCAAAGCAATGGCCTCGGCTTCGCCCGGATCTAAATCATGCAATAACTGGGGAAGAAGTGGTTGATTTGAGGCTGAATGTACTTTTACCCAGGATGCCTCCCTGATTTCTTTAGCGCCTGGTTCATGATTGCCAGCGCCAGCCACCTCGTTAAACACCGCCGTCGGAATAACGATTTCTGTAAACAATTCAGGAAGTAGGTGTAGATGCCCGATCGTGGCAAGGTTGATAATCGGGGAAGTGTCGCTGACAACAATCATTATCCAGCCATCGAATGGAGGGTTTTCAAATCGGTTTCAAAGTCTTCAATAGAAAAATTGATAGGAAATCCACGCTCCGCCAAAGCTTTTTGAAACTCCAGCCGTGTCATGCCAACCCACCTGGCAGCACGCGCGAGGGTTAGCACCTGACGTTTATACAGCAATATAGCCACGTCAATCTTTAAATCCTGTTCGGAGTAATCTGAAACTCCAATCAATTCACTTGGCACTTCTACCAGCATATAAAAGCTATTTTAGGTTACAAAGGTAGTATTTTTTCCTTAAAAAGGCAAGGGTATAACCT
>DAIRSC010000231.1:0-4193 GCA_036804585.1 Chitinophagaceae bacterium | reverse complement strand
TAAATTGAGCCATCGGAGCGCAGAGTTCCCGAAACGGGTAACTCTGCGAAGAATGAGCAGCAGGCAAAACAAGACGGTAAACAGATTTATGGTACGACAGAAGCATCACCAAACGATGAATCAGGGTACGCACGAACAAGACTCCACGATGGACAACCATACTATATACCATATTCTAGTTATGGAAAAGGAACAATTAAAGTAACCATTCCAGCAAGTGGGCATGGCAGTAATGCTCCCGGACGAATGTTTGCTCATGAAGGCGGTCATGCAGCATACTTATCGAAAAATCTATTTTACTACTACCGCGTGTACCTTGAGGCAAACCCCTACGGTCCAAACGATTTTGAGATTGGACATAGACCAGGTGATCCAAATGGTGAAGCTGCAGAAGCAGCAGAAAGGCGATATGATGCCCAGAAGAGAGAACTATATAAAAATCGAAAAAAGCAATAATATGAAATTATTCACGAGATTAACTTGTCTATTTCTATTAACTATGAGTTTCGTGGGAATGGCTCAGAACTTAGCGATTGATACTTCAAAAATTGAATTTTCTGCCAAACTAAAATGTTTTGAAGCAGGAATCTTTGATGAAAATGAGTTTCGATTCTTCCTAAATCATCTTTCAGTAAAATGGCTTCAATCATCTGGATTTAATTCAAATCGAGTGATCTTCATTCTTATAGAAAAGAGAAAAAATGCAGTAGATACAATGAGTTATTTACCCCAAAAAATAAATCAAGATGCTAATAACTATAAGTCAAACAAAATACTTGGTGATTGTGATTACGTTCTGGCGTACAGTTTATATGACAATTTTTTTTATCGATTGAAAGGTTTTATAGAAAATGATTTTCAAGTATTTATTGAAGATCAAAGTAAATCCGATCCAATCGTTAAAATGTATAAAAGAAATAGGGTGCAATTCATTCAACGATTCACCATTGAAGACTTAGAAATACCCTGCTTATGGGATAGGTTTATTATTAAGAAAAAAAAATCTCACAAGTATTCATGCGACATATCGTGTTTTGAGAGAGACAAAAAGGGCTTTGTTTTCAAATAATACTAATTCTTGAGTTTCCAAAATATTTAGACAGACGAAACCCTTCACAGTTAATTAGTCGGTTCTGGCATTATACTAAAATATGAATCATTTTTTTGTAAACATCTGCATATTGATAACAAAATTGTTTCTATGTCAAATTGGCTACTGTCAATCTGTAATAAAGGCCTTCCCAATAATGCAAAGTGATTCGACTACGTTGGTAAATTTACAAAAGCTTGACTCCATCCGACCAGATTTTACTGTTAGGTTTTCATTACTACATCTCCAATATGATTCTATCAATCAGACCTACGTAAAATTCGCTGAAATTTTCCAACATCGAGTCGACAGTCTACAGAAATTCGATCAACAAGCAAATAATTTGATCCATAAAGCTCCTACGGTAATAAAATTGTAAATACCAATTCAGATAACTTAACGTCCCGCTTTGGAGCGGACGTTAGAGGAACCAGCATTAATGGTGGTTCAAATTTGATTGAAATATATGATGATAACATTCAAAAAGCCGTTAGCAACGGATTTAATGAATCTGATGTTATTGTTAGCACAATTAACCATGAGATCGGGCATAATCTTGGAGGTGAGCATGGTGATCCAAATCCAGTTAATAAAGATCATATTTATTTAAGTTACAGAACAAAGCCAAACTGCTATGGAAACGGCTGCTCAGAACCTTATGTCGAAAAAACAAAGGTTACACCCAAATTTGGGGAAACAATCATCAGACGAATCGAGGAGCCGAAAGATGTTTATTATTTAAACAAGAAAAAACAAGAATGAAAAGTTCAATCATTATATTTTTTACAATTTTATATACTTCTGTCAATGCACAGGAATTACAAAAGATCAATTGCTTGAAGAGTCTAGTTTCTGCTACTGGCTACCTTATACGCGCAATAGATAAAAAGATAGTAAAGCAGCAATTGAAAAGTCAAAAAAGAAGGAAAAAGGGAAAGCCCTTTAAAGTATTTATTGATAATCCAAATGATCACTATTACTTCATCATAGATAATTCTGTCGTTCCAATAGAAAGCATTATTTCTGAAAAATCAAATCAAATTTATCTTCCGTGTTTTAATAGATTTAAGCATGTCTTTCAATTACATTTTTGTATCGACAGTATTGATTGCTCAACTGACAAACTTTTTTCGAATAAGATTTATAAATCGGAAGGTAATAATAGACGTGTTTATCAGATAGCTCATATCGAAGGGACTTGGATTAGGTTCCTCGCAGACGGTAAGGCGATCGGTAATTTACTTTTTGATCGAACCCGTGATCTCCAAAATCAGTTTGATGAATTCGACTTCTTCCTTCTAGAGGACTATAAACCTGTTCAAACACCGGAGGACGTAATTAGGGCTTTTGATCTTGTTTACTGGAGGGAATTGAAGTCAATCTGGGAATGAAATTTCTTTGACAAAAGCCTTCGAAATGCGCAAAGTCTGGATTAGGTTGATTTTTTTAGTTCTGGGATTCCTATTCCACACTATGGGATTTTCTATGTTGGGCGATTCAATAATCACCGTCCAAATGCAAAAAATTGATTCAATTAAATTAACCACCAATACCACACTCAATAAATTAAACACCCAATATGACTCCGTTGGCCAGTCGTACACGAGGCTAACAACAAATCTACAACACCGAATTGACAGCCTTCAGCAACTCGGCCAACCAGTAAACGAACTGATCAATAAAGTGGACAGCCTGAATGCCATGAAGGAAGAAAGACTTTTTGCCCTGAAATCAAAAAGCGAAAATTTAAAAAAGGAAGTCAGCGAAAAATTAAATTGTCTTAACCTGCCACATGAGTTGAATGGTACAATAGCAGAGTATACATCTGCCCTGGATCATGTTGATGTATCGCTGCCGGGTACCGCGTTTTCTATTCCTGAGTTGAACATCCCGGAGCTAAATGGATTAAATCTTTCAGTACCAAAAATGCCGGAGCTTAACCTGGATGGTCTGAGTGATTTAAAAACGTTGACAGGTCAGGTAGAAAAATTGAAAGACGGTATGCCGGAAATGAAATTACCGGAGAAGGAAAAAATTGCAGCAAGAGTCGAAGAAGAAGCCTCGGCCATTGCCAGTAACAGACTGGGAGAAATGCCGGGCATACCGGAACTTCCTCAATCAGGTGAAGAAGCACAGCAGCAGGTACTGAATGAAATGAAAGAGCAGGCCTTGGATCATTTTGGGGGCAAGCAGGAGATTTTGCGAAAGACCATGGAGCAGGTGAGTGAATACAAGCAAAAATTTCCGGACGTACAAAGTTTGGCTGACCTGCCCAAAAAAGCACCGGACGCAATAAAGAAAAAATCCTTTGTTGAGCGACTCGTTCCGGGTTTGACTTTTCAATACCAGCGCTGGAACGAACATTTGCTGGACATTAATCTTTACACCGGGTATCGGTTTACCAGCAAGCTGACAGCCGGTGCAGGCTGGAACCAGCGGGTAGCCTATGACGCTCATCGCAACCAATGGAATCAGTTATCATACATGTACGGCCCCAGGGTTTATTCCAGTTATAATTTAGGACGAGGGTTCATAGCACATATAGAAGGTGAGTCTATGCGGACGTTTATACACTACTCATTGAATGACCGAAAAGCCGGACAATGGGAATGGGTTTACAGCATGATGACCGGACTTAAAAAAGAATACCGGTTAACCAAAAAAATGAAAGGGACTGCCTATTTGTTGTACAATATTTTTGATCCAAACCATAAGAGCCCCTACGTTGACAGACTCAATGCACGATTTGGTGTTGAGTATAAGATCAGGAAGAAACCGATTCAACAAAGGGACAACTGAGCTTGTTTCAAAATTTTATTTTCACCGACAGTAAAGCCAACGCTGCAGCACACATACCTTAGCCGCACATGCCACGCGCGAACCTAAGCTAAGGCAAGAGAGCTGCCGCCAACGCACGTACAATTAAGGTTGGGCGAAAGTTGTAAACCGAAAAAGATCCCTAAGTTGCCCCACCGCACGGGAGTTGTGCCACGAAAAAGTGCGACAAAGGACTTTCAAAAAAAATGCGGGACTGGAAGCACGGGCGGTAACAACGGTAGCTGTTGCACAACTGCTCAGCGAAAAGGGATTGTTGATAACTGAG
>DAIRSC010000230.1:0-4201 GCA_036804585.1 Chitinophagaceae bacterium | reverse complement strand
AGAACTTCCACCATCGCTGATTAGATAAAACCCTAATTCGCCATTTCCACCTTCCACGGAATGATACACTTCACCAACCGGTAACTCAGTTTCACCCATCACAATTTTAAAATGGTAAATAAGGGCTTCCATTTTGGTGTAAACATCTTCTTTCAGTGGTAAATAGAAATCGGGAAGATCTGCGTGGTAAACACTTGGGTCGTGGTCTTTCAATTTATCCAAGGCTTGTTTCAGTATGCTTAGACTTTGCCAGATTTCTCCGTTACGCACCAAGAAACGATCATAAGTGTCGCCATGATGCCCGACCGGAATATCAAATTTAAAGTCCTGATAGCTACTGTAAGGATGAGAAACGCGAATATCATAATCGATGCCGGCAGCTCTTAAATTCGGTCCGGTAAATCCATAATTCAGAGCACGTTCGGCACTGATTGGTCCAGCCCCAACGGTGCGGTCAACAAATATGCGGTTACGGGTTAAAAGATTTTCAAATTCTTCCATGGCCTTCGGAAAGGTATTCATAAAATGATTGATTTTCTGGAAAGCTAATTCGGAAAAATTACGCTCCAAACCACCGATACGCCCAATATTGGTCGTAAGTCTGGATCCGCATATTTCTTCAAATATTTCGTAAATCAATTCACGGAATTCAAAAACATAAAAGAACCCGGTAGCAGCACCTGTATCTACCCCAATTACCGAATTACAAACCAAATGATCTGCGATACGCGAAAGTTCCATGATGATTACCCGGAGGTATTCGACCCTTTTCGGCAGTTCAGCTTGTATGAGTTTTTCAACGGTCATGTGCCAACCCATGTTATTGATGGGGGAGGAACAATAATTTAATCGATCTGTCAGGGTGGTTATCTGATAATAAGGTTTACGCTCAGCCAATTTTTCGAAGGCACGATGGATATATCCGACAGTAGGCACTGCCGAAACAATCCGCTCACCATCCATTTCAAGAATATTTTGAAATACGCCATGGGTAGCCGGGTGTGTAGGACCCAGATTCATGGTCGTGGTTTGTTTACCCAGCGAACCTTCCGGTAATTGAATATTTTGTTTTTGATTCATTGTTAGCTTGTTTATTCACACGAACTATCTGCCAAACATATCGTCATCTTTATCGATGCGGGTTTGATCTTCAACTGGATACTCTTTGCGCAGCGGAAAATAGTCCATTTCAGCTACGTTCATGATGCGAATGAGGTTGGGATGCCCGACAAAATTCACACCAAAAAAATCATAGGCCTCTCTCTCCAGCCAATTTGCTGTTGAGAATAAATTGACAGCCGTAAAAACATCAGGTTTCTGAATGTCAGTAAATACTTTGAATCGGATACGCTGTCCTTTTCGAATATTTTGAAGCATATAAACTACCGCCAATTCCCGACCAGCTTCATTTGGATAATGAACAGCAGTCAAATCATTTAAAAAATCAAATTGTAATTCCGGATCTTCTTTCAGAAAAGTTAACACCTTTAAATTATTTTCCTTGGGTGTTTCGAAAGTAAGAATATCATATTGCATGATAAAATCTCTTACCAATTCTCCAAATTTGTCTTTCAGTTTTTGCTGAACCAAATCGTTTAAGTCCATGTGTTGTATTAAAATATTAATTTACTGGATGCCATATCCTTCTAATAAATGTTTGTACTCATCGCTGTACCGGCGTCTTAAACTTTCCGTTTTCACCAAATCCTGAATCCGCATAAATCCATCTAAAATGGCTTCGGGACGTGGAGGACAACCCGGTACATAAACATCGACCGGTATCACCTGATCAATTCCCTGTAAAACGGAGTAAGAGTCGAAAATACCGCCACTGCAAGCACAAGCACCCACAGCCATCACCCATCGTGGTTCGGCCATTTGCAAATAAACCTGACGGACTACCGGGGCCATTTTTTTCGAAATAGTTCCCATCACCATCATAACATCACATTGACGGGGGGTAAATGCCATACGTTCAGAACCAAATCGGGCTAAATCGTAGTGGGCGGCTGCTGTAGCCATAAACTCAATACCACAGCAAGAAGTGGCAAAAGGTAAAGGCCAAATAGAATTGCTACGTGCCAAACCAACCGCTTCGGCCAGTTTGGTCGCAAAAAAACCTTCTCCGCTAAAACCTGCCGGAGCTTCTACCGGTTTAATTTTTATATTGTGTGTTACGGGTCGCATGAATGAATTAAGTTTTAATGGGAAAATTATTCTTCCCAATTCAAAGCACCTTTTTTAAATATGTAAGTAAAACCAATTACGAAAAAAGCGACAAACATCGCCACTGCAACAAATCCATTCCAACCCAAATCCCGAAAATTCACGGCATAAGGATAGAAGAATATCACCTCAACGTCAAATAAAACGAAAAGGATAGCGACCAAAAAGTACTTCACAGCAAGCGGCTGACGGGCGTTACCTTCCTGCTCGATACCACACTCGAAATTTTCTAATTTATCGGATGTTTTACGGCTGGGGCCCATCAAATGGGTGGCACCCATCATACCGGCTACAAACCCAATGGCCACAATAAATAGCACCAAAATTGGGAAATAATTGATGGGGGAGTTGACCATGTCTAATAAAATCATAATCGTTTCAGCTAAATTCCGACAAATTTACTTAAGAATTGCCCAAACTTCCAATAAATAAACAGGCAGTTTTGAAGATTAGCTAAGAATGGTTCATCATAACTTTCAATAGGGCATTTGGAGTCCTCTTTAGAGTACCCCATTGTCTGGACAGAATATTTTAGAAGTTAGTTCATTTTTATTTTGAATAATCGTGTTCTAAATCCATTGGTTTGTCAGTTACTTGAAAGCGCGATTTTGAGGTTTGGTCGCTGTGCGATTGGTGTAATTTCCCCTGATGCTAGAAGTCAAAATAATCTACCAAACAGTTGTACAAACTTTCACCATCTTCGTAGTTATGCAGATAAACGGGGGCTGCTGGTTATCTCACCGGCGCTTCAAATTTAAGGAAGCGTTCAAGGGATAGTATTATTGTAAAGCCCGTGGACGATGACGCTGAAGTTGAAGATGCCGGTGAGAAGTGAAAATCAAGAAATGAACCATATGCTTATTGAAGTGATTTGACAAATTTCCGATCATTTAAAAAAGTGAAATTCACCTCTGAATATACTGATATCAAGTACTTTCACATTAAACAGCAGCCCCTACTTAAGCTTTATGCTTGTGATTCTATCATTTGTCGGCGTATAGTTACAGGCTTACTCATAATTTTTTTTTAAGTCACTCTCAACTTTCAACTGACCAATTGGGGCATAAAGCTTCTCCTTTTGTTTCTCGATGTCAGCACTATAATCGCGCCCAGTCTTTCCAAAAACCTGAAATAATTTCTCATTCGCTTCCTTTTTCCATGTACTGATCGGGGCAGAATGTAACTCATACTTCTTCGCAGTTTCTTCTAAATTGCCCTATCTTTTATAGACTCAAGAGCTAATTTAGCTTTAAGTTCGGAGGGTAATTTTCACCTTACTTTTTGTTTACTCATAATTGTTAAATCTAATATTTTTTTAGGTTAATAAACCGTCTTCGCTTCAGGGGACACAACAAGGAAGAAAATTAACGATAGAAAATCGGTGTATTTGATTGACTTGAAATTCATGTTGCCCGTCGGAACTCAATAAATTTCTATCGTTTTTTTTGGGGTGTTTTTGTATTTAAGTTCTTATCGTCCTGCCCTGCATTAAACATGCCATATGCCATAATCCGAATGGCTTCATTGGCATTTTGATAGGAAAATTCAAAAGGAGAAACCAACACTTGATCGCCTATTGAAGCGGATAAGGTAATAGTAGGTATTTTTTCTTTTTTACCAAAAACAATATTGACTTTTAAAACGGGTCCACTCCCAGAATTTTTGAAAGAAAGTTGATAGGATTTCAGTTTTTCAATCAACTCTTGTTCTTCTTTTGAACGTGCATTAGATTGCAAATAAACCGGCATGCTTAAGCCTGAATGCGGAATGAGTTGAGGATATAATAAATACAATTCTATCATTTCCTGATCAGAATTATATTCATCATTCATGGCAAGCTCACATCGAATCAGTGATTCTTTAGTTCGTGCCAAGAGAAGTTTTTCGTATTCCGCATCAATGAGCATTTCTTGTTGAATAGATAGCAGATGTGATTTTCAAGCATCGTATTCGCCATTTTTCATACAAAGGCGGG
>DAIRSC010000229.1:0-4220 GCA_036804585.1 Chitinophagaceae bacterium | reverse complement strand
AATAAAGGCTCAGGATAGTACCCGGGCATTCAAACCGGCCTTTTATGCCTGTGAAGATTTTATCAAGAAAGGAAAAACAGAGAAAGCTATTCGTTGTTTAGAGGAACTCCGAAGAACTTTCCCCCGGCAAATCAAACCCTGTATCCGACTGGCCGAAATTTATTATCAACTCAACGAAAAAGAACAAGCATTGCTTTTTGCCAATCAGGCCATCGATTTAAATGCGAATGAAGCCCTAAGCCCTGTAATGCACTTAGCGAACTTAATGCGTAAAAAAGGGGACGAAGCATTAGCCCTGAAACTCCAAAATAGGCTGTTGGTTTCGGATATGGATACAGATAAGACCAAACAAAATAAACAAGTCCAAAATCAACTAAAATCTACCCAAATATTGAATACAGCCCCTATTCCGGATGTCCAATTAAAAAACCTGGGGCCTAATATCAATTCTTCCGAAAACGAATACTTACCAACCATCAGTTTAGATGGACAAACCCTCATTTTTACCCGCAATCATTCCGGTAATGAAGACTTTTTTGTAAGCGCCAGGGATAGCAATCAAAATTGGATCGCTGCGGTGAACTTAGGAAACCCTCCCAATACTGGCTTACCTGATGGTGCGGCCATGCTGAGCGCCGTTTGAAAATATTTGTTTTACACCCGTTGTGATATGCGAAGTCCGAATGGCATTGAAAGCGGGGGGTGTGATATCGCTTTCAGTTTTAAGGAAGATACGGCCTGGAGTTCTCCGCAATATTTCGGATTCACCATCAACACTACCGCTTATGAAGGTCAGGCCTGTATTAGTAGCGATAATAAGGATCTTTATTTCGTGAGCAACCGCGAGGGTGGTTATGGAGGCATGGATATTTGGGTTTCGCGCTTTGAGAATAATTACTGGACCAAACCTTTAAATCTGGGAGCACAAATTAATACAGATGGGAACGAAACAGCCCCCTTTATACATCCCGATAATCAGACCCTGTATTTTTCAAGTGATGGTCATCCGGGATTCGGCTCCTCTGATTTGTTTGTCAGCCGCAAGGTGGCTGATACCACCTGGAAAACTGCGCTCAACCTGGGACAACCCATCAATTCAAAAGGATTTGACGGATCTATTGTGGTGGATGCCCAAGGAAAATCAGGTTATTGCGCTTCGGACCGAAAGGACACTCGAGGCGGATTGGATTTATACACTTTTGAATTATATCCTGCGATTCAACCAAAATCTTCGATGGCCATTCATGGGTTTTTAACAGACAAATTCCGCAAAACCAAGCTGCAGGATAAGGGCATTTATTTTAAAAACTTGTCGGGCAATATTCATTTGGACCCGGTCAGTAGCAATGAAGGTGACGCCAGTTATTTTAAGGTTCTTCAAAATGGAACAAGTTGGTTAATTTCTGTTTTGGAAGAAGGTTATCGCCCCTATTATAAAAAGATATTCCTCCACGATAGCCTCCCGCGTATCCTGCAACAGGAAATTCGATTGCGCGAGCCCGGCCTAAAGGATACTTTGTTTCAGGCCAGCATTTGGTATGATAGTCTCAATCAAACGATAACGGATAGCAGTCGATTTTTATTAGATAGCATTTTCAAACAATGGCCGCAATGGTCATCTGACAGTGCTTTTGTTTCGATTTGGATACGCTCTTATTATTACTCCGGCGATAGCGATACGGACACAACATATATTGATGGTTTGATGCAAGCCATGCAACAAAATCAGTTTTTAATCCAGTCTTTTGAACGACACGGCATCGCCTGCAAATTGCTCATGCCTGAATTAAACATGCTTATTTACAACGACGAAAAACATTGGTTCCGGAAAACAGAAATCATGGTATTGGAAGACTATTAAGTTTCCCAAAGATGATTAAATAAAAATGTTATCGGGTCAATAAAACAGTACCCTGCTTCTTGATTCTCTTCCCGTTCACACAATAACCATCGATGATCCAAACATAATTATCGGGAGGCAATTCGATATTATTTTGTGTGCCATCCCATTTTTTACCGGTATCGGTCGTTTCGAAAACCACCTGACCCCATCGATTAAAAATTTTAAAATATTCCAGTTTAACCACATTGTTATTTAACAGCCCAAAGTTGCGGTTAACGGCCACGTCACTCACCGGATTAAAGGCATTGGGCAAATGAATCTCTGTACATTCTGTTCTTACCCAAACACTATCAGAATGGAAACATCCGGTAGAATCATTGGTAACGGTAACGTAGTACGCCATGACATCCAATGGACGGCTGGTTGGATTTGGTTTTACGATAGAACTTAAATACGTTGGAGGTGTCCATACATAAGAATACTCTTGCCCCATTGACATACGAGGTCCACCTAAAATAGTATAAGCACCATCTGCGACAAAACGATCCGGACCTGCATCAGCAAAAACTTTACTTACCCGGATAAGCACACTGGTATCATAGGCACATCCGCCACCTTGTGTAAATTCAAGATGAACATTATACCGATAATCTTCCTGAGGATGAACTCGAATGGAAGTTGTATCAAAAGGAGGAATCGTATTGTGTACAGGCGACCATAATGCGCTATATAAATTCGGACCATTGGCCACTAATAAAATCGTATCTCGCTGACAAATCAAGGTATCGTTATTGATTTCAATTATTGGTTGAGGAAGAACCCGGATTTGTTTACAATCTACCTGCATCGTTGGCAGGCCTTCATCCGAAACGAAGTACACGTTATACAAACCGGGTTGTGTATAAGTAATCGGCGGTGGGGTTTGCAAGGTGGAACTAGGAATAGAAGAGGCGGTGCAACTATTAAAAGTTAATCGAGATAAGGAATTATCGAGGTTATTGGCAGTAAAACAAAACACATTATCCCGATCGCGCAACATGCGAGTTAAATAACGTGATCCGTTAAAGCCTGCAAAATTCCCCAAATTAGTTGCAGTCGGTGCAGCCAGAATATTACCTGCAAAAGTCAACTCCGTGAGTGTATTGTCGGTTTCATTCGTGACGTAGGCATAATAATTCCCACAATCACGAATCACAACGATATCACGAGGACCATTCAAGGCACCGGCAAAACCGCCTAAATTAGTTTCAACAAACGGGCCTAATAAGGAATTCCCAAAATCTAAACGGCTGATGGTTGATCCAATTCGGTTTACTAAAAATAAATGCCAATTGGTTCCATCAAAAACAGGCCACATGCCTGTGGGAAAGGCTAACCCACCCGGATTACCCAGATTGGTTAATGTGGGTACGCCGGTAAGCGTTGGACCAAAGTTGATGCGCAATAAATTTCCAGTAAAACCATTATTGGTAAAAGCATACCAATTACCGGCTTCTGAAAATATGTAAAGATCTTGAGGGTTGATGAGTAGTCCACTCATGTTACCGAGGTTTGTAACGGTAGGAACATTCGATAAAGAGGTCCCAAAATCAAGTCTGACAAGTTGAGAATTTAATCCGGTAACACCGCCTGTGATGAAACCAAACCAATTTCCTCCGGTATTAACCAGCTCAAAACCTTTGGCGTTGACAGGCAATGTGGAACCAAAATCACCCAAATTCACGGCTGTAGGCACATTTCCTAAAAGCGTTCCGAAATCATACCGAATCAAATTACGGGGATTGGCGGTATTCACGACAAAAACATGATAATTATTGCCATCTTTAGCCATAGCGGTTGCAGAAGGTGCATCTAAACCGGTTCCGGCGACGATACTACTTCCTGTTGGAACATTGTTTAGATAAGCTGAGCAAAATCCCCAATAGTAGGATGAAGCGTTGGGAACCGTGGTTCTGAGTTGAATGTAGTTATTGATACAAAGGGTGTCCGGACCACCGTAAATGAGCTGAGAAAAACCGTTATAAGCGCCCAACATGCCTGCCACACCGAGTATAAAAATGCGTAAAGATTTCATGATCTGATCCAAATGCCCTGTTTTAATGTGCTAATATAGTCATTCCGTTGAAAACCCGAAAATATGCCGTCACTTATCTTCACTTTTTACTTGCAAATAACCATTTAGAAAGACTTCCATTTTGGCCATTACGTTAGTACCTGATTGAATAAAATGATCAATTTTCGATAAAATGGCTTTTCGTTCTTCCCCTGAATCAAGGCATTTTCGGAGAATCTCTTCAATTTTTTCAGGCCCACTAACAGAAAATGCAATCCCCTGCTCCACAAAATAAACCGCTTCATGAAATTTTTGATACGATGG
>DAIRSC010000228.1:0-4225 GCA_036804585.1 Chitinophagaceae bacterium | reverse complement strand
ATACTGATTTGAGCGATGCCATATTCCTCAATAAACCATCCAATCGCCTTGACACTTTTTAAAAGTCCGGGCTCCCTGACTTCTTGTCCATTTTCATCCAACACTTTTTTACCATTGACCTCCTTCACCCGGCCATTTTCACGCAAATCAAACGCCACGCTTTTCGCTCTTCGGGTAGAAGTGGTATTGAGATTAACATTGTATGCTACTAAAAAATCGCGGGCACCAATAACGGTAGCACCACTTTGAGGATTGAAGGTGGCCTCTCCAAAATCTGGTTTCCATTCTGCTTGCGCCAATTTTTCCTTAAGCCCTTCGTATTCACCGGCTCTAATATTCGCCAAATTGGTTCTTTCAGGTCTGGTGGCAGCTGCTTCATAGAGGTATACCGGAATATTTAATTCCTCACCCACCCTTTTGGCCAATTTTCGCGCATAGGCCACGGTTTCCTCCATACTGATCCCGCTGATTGGGATAAAGGGGCAAACATCTGTAGCCCCCATGCGGGGATGCTCACCCCGATGCTGACGCATATCTATTAATACAGCAGCTTTTTGAATAGCCCGAAATGCTGCCTCTACCACCGGATCCGGCTCACCCACGAAAGTGACCACCGTGCGATTGGTCGCCTTTCCGGGATCCACGTCCAACAAGGTAACGCCTTCTACTTGCTCGATTTCAGCCGTAATTTGTCGGATGGTATCCATATTCACGCCTTCACTAAAATTCGGTACACATTCAATTAATGCTTTGCTCATGAGATTGGTTTAAGGCTGCGAAATTACTAGAATTCCTATTAAGTCAATTCAAAAGTGTCGAGTTGTAAGAATGAATCATGATACCCATTCTCCTTCAAATGCATCAAACAATGATTATCAGCCTAAGTCTGCTTTCAATTTTAGGCTTTGAAGCGCAAATCAAATGACCTCGAGGTTCTTGGTGCGGAGTTCCCATGTTTTGACAACTCAATTCGAAGGAGAAAAGAAAAAATATACTCGGACATCAAGTATTCATTTGGGTGTAATCCTGAATTGACTGAACTTCGCAAGATGTTTGAACGCAAAATACAAAAAACCAAAATCATCGCAACGGTCGGCCCGGCCTGCAATACATACGACAAAATCATGCAGTTGGTGCATGCCGGCGTGGATGTTTTCAGGCTGAATTTTTCACATGGCACCCATGAGGATCATGCACAAGTCATCGGTATCATCGAAAAGATTAATGAAGAATACCCTTTCAATATTGCCGTATTGGCTGATTTGCAAGGACCCAAACTCAGAATTGGTCAGGTTGAGAACAATGGGGTGATGCTGGAAGAAGGACAAACCCTCATTTTTACCGGAGAGCCTTGTATTGGCACAAAGGAGAAGGTGTATATTTCTTATCCGGATTTTCATAAGGATGTGAAACCGGGTGAAAAGATAATAATTGATGATGGCAAAATTGAAGTACAAATTTTATCCATCCATGAAAACCACGATGTGAGTGCCATTGTTACTACGCCTGGTTTACTCAGTTCAAAAAAAGGAATTAACCTTCCGCAGACAAAAATTTCATTACCTGCACTGACTGAAAAAGATTTGAGGGACATGGAGTTTTTGATCAGCCAGAATATTGATTGGGTGGCACTGTCTTTTGTCAGACGGGCGAGAGATATAGAGGATCTTCGCAATCGTTTAAAATCCAAAGGAAGTAATGCCAAAATCATCGCCAAAATTGAAAAGCCTGAAGCATTGGATCATTTAAGAGAAATCATTTTGGCCAGCGATGCCATCATGGTTGCTCGGGGTGATTTAGGCGTTGAACTCCCGGTTGAGCAAATACCCATGATACAAAAAACCATCATCCGTAAATGCATTCATCGGGCAAAACCAGTCATCATTGCCACCCAAATGATGGAGAGTATGATTGACCGGGTTAAACCGAACCGAAGTGAAATAACCGATGTGGCCAATGCTGTGCTGGAAGGTGCGGATGCTGTCATGCTCAGTGGAGAAACGGCGATGGGCGATCATCCGGCCTTGGTGGTTGAAACCATGAGCCGCATTATCGCTGAGGTGGAAAAAGAAGAAATCATTTACAACCGAAATTTAATTCCCCAAAGTCATTCACCCTCCTTTCTATCAGATGCACTTTGTTACAATGCCTGTAAAATTGCAGATGATGTAAATGCTGCTGCCATTCTTGGTATGACTCAAAGTGGATATACGGGTTTTATGCTGTCCAGCTTCCGCCCTAAATCGAGTTTATTTATTTTTACTAAAACGAAATCCCTGGTGAATCAGCTCAGTTTAAGTTGGGGCGTGCAGGCCTTTTATTACGATAAAGAACAAAGCCTGGATGACATCATCGAAGATCAAATTGTTTTTTTAAAGGAAAAACAACTGCTCAAAGAAGGAGATGTTATTATCAATACCGGTAGTACTCCGGTGCAGGAACATTTACCAACCAACCTGATAAAAATTACGCAAATACAATAGGGTGGATTTAAGGGAAACAACGCAACATATTGATCAGAGTAAACATTGGTATTATCAAAGTAAAAAAATACCCTTACATCAGTATTTTTCCAAGCTTTCGAACAATGGCATTCAAAACATCATTGACATAGGTGCTGGCACCGGTTTCTTTTCCCAAGATCTATTCCAACATTTCCCAAATCAGTTTCATCAAATACAATGTGTCGACACAGGTTACAATGAACGTTATTGTATTGAACATTCCAATGCGAACATAAATTATACAAATACTTTAAATGACTCATTTAATCATTCGCTGGTTCTACTGATGGATGTGCTGGAACATATAGAAGATGAAGATGCCTTTCTGAAAAGTATTTTATCCAAAGAAAACGGAAACAATTTTTTCTTTTTGACTGTTCCTGCCTTTCCGATACTTTGGAGTGGACATGATGATTATCTCCTCCACTATCGGCGTTACACCATTGCCAGTCTGAAACAAGTATTAATTCGAAATGGTTTGAAAATCGACCGGATGTATTATATGTATGGGAGCCTCTTCCCATTGGTATGGTTGCGGAGAAAATTTTTCACACAAAACAAAAGCGTCAAACATTCTGATTTAAAACCATTGCCCCATTGGCTGAATTTTTTGTTATTGAGATATACTTCCTTTGAAAATCGTTTTGCGCGATTCAATCGATTATTTGGAATCACCTGTGTGGCTGAGGGAAGATTATCTATTATTTAGGACTATTACTGTTGTTCTCTTTTTTCATCATGTGCTGAATCTGCAAAACCTCCTTGAACATTCGAAAACTATCCTTCCAAACCACCACTTTACTCCCTTCTACAGCCTGCCAATGCAGAGGCATTTCTTTTACCTTCATTTGCATTTTTTTTGCCCGACATAAAACCTCCACATCATGCGCCCAACCCATGGTTTTAAGTTGGGTGAAAATTTCTTGGGCTAGTTTATTCGGGTAAAGTTTAAATCCACATTGGGTATCTTTAAATTGCAAACCGGTTATCCATCGAATGATGCGGTTAAACCAGTTTCCAATCCATTTCCTGAGTGGGAATTCGCGGATGATCGATTCTTTTAATTCCCTTGAACCGATTAATATTTCATCTTGTTTAAACCCGGCATATAACACCCACCATCGGTTTAATTCTTCAGGCGAAGTGGACATATCGGCGTCAAGTGTTAAAATAAAATCCCCTTT
Source organism: Chitinophagaceae bacterium (assembly GCA_036804585.1). GTDB lineage: Bacteria > Bacteroidota > Bacteroidia > Chitinophagales > Chitinophagaceae > OLB11. Next base: position 537 of record DAIRSC010000228.1, on the reverse strand, counting down.
GCAATAAGGGATACCTCTTTGAATTGCACCACCTTTACCGGTATTCTGCTGAGTAATCATTTGTATCTGCCTGGAAGGTCCGCACCGCACTTTCCAGTCTTGAAGTATTTTTAGTGTATTATCACTGCTTCCGTCATTCACAACCACTACTTCAAACGGTCCTTTCCATTCACGCTGGAATTGCGTGATTCCCTCTATCAACAAATGACAACGGGAAGATTCATTATAACAAGGAATGAGTAAAGAAATAAAAGGAAAAACCAAGATTGACAAATGTAGTATTTAAGCAATGAAAATTGAAGAACCGGATATGCTCAAAGGGTATTCACAAGTCGAGGAAATAAGAGCAAGTAACTGAAAAAATCACCTATTTGCTGCGGCCGAAAGCCCACTTTGTCAGACTGGCATTTTTTCCAAAAAAATATTTTTTAAGTTATACACAACGTTATACAATGCGATTTTTTTTGGATGGTCCAAAAATCCACTCGAATATACACAAACTGTGAATAAAGAATTCGCTGACGAGCCGTGTCTGAA
>DAIRSC010000227.1:0-4266 GCA_036804585.1 Chitinophagaceae bacterium | reverse complement strand
AAGTTCAGTTTTTCAAATCAACTTTAGTGATGGGTTGACAGTTTTGTGCACTGAATTCCCGCACGAACGCCAAGCACCAAACCGAAATTCACTCCATCATGTAATGATATCAACTGCTTTCACATTATACAACCGTCCCTAAATATTTTGTTAGTAAAGAATTCCAACAAGGGCGAGGACTATTATTTTTATGGTGTGTAGTTTAATTAAATAAGAAATAGTAACTTTAATATGATGGATCATCACAAAAGACCAACAAATGTCCAAAATTGACAATCAAACTTAGTCTGTGGTTGCTGTAACAGAACAAAAACGGCGTAGAAAAATGTGAGAACAAAATGTGTGAACTAAAGTCAATTGGTTATGAAAAAATTATTAAACGTTGGAATCTTTCTACTCATACTAATTGGCGCATTCACAAAAGCTCAATCACAAACCAAACATGGTAATCAATGGGTAATCGGATTTATGCAAAATGTGTTGGATTTTAATTCTGCACCTACCCAATTGGATACCACTCTAACTTATAGCGATCCTTATATGTCTGTGGGAAAAAGTAATATATGCGATAGTTCGGGTCAATTACTGTTGCTTTGTAATGGCATGCGAGTCTTTAATGCATCGGGCAATTTAATTGAATCCGGAGATACCTTGGTGCCATTGGCTTATTATAATTATTATTTTTCTGTTTCTGCTGTTACTCAATCATCCATTATTCTACCGGTTGATTCGGACCAATATTATTTGTTTACCCCGGTACCTACAGATAGTAATTTTAATGCCAATTGGATAACGAATGTGGATGCTTATTTTGATGAGTTGTGGTATCATCGTATTGATATGCGAGCCAATAGTGGCGCCGGCAAGGTGATGAAAAAAAAAGTACCTATCTTGCAGCATGTAAAACTAAGTCAGAGCCAAATGATGGCCTGCCGCCATGCTAACGGGAAAGATTGGTGGTTGGTAAAAATGGCCATCGACAGCCATAAGGCTTATGTGTTTAATGTTGGGCATGACACCGTTTTCCTGCAACATACCATCAGATTTCCTTTCGCAAAAATAAGGAAGGAGTTACATGGTCAAAGTAGTTTTGATGCGAGTGGGGAACATTTTGCCACAATGAGTAATAACTTAACCGGAGAATTTTTTTATGGGGATTTCGACCGTTGTACCGGAATACTAAGTGGTATTAAACGGGCAGTGGCACCACCCAAACCGTTTAGCTCATTGATCGACAGCAGCATTACTGGATTGAGCCTGTCGCCGAATGGTCAACTGATATATGTGGTCAAGTTTAGCCATATTCTGCAATTCCGGATATCCGATTCCACCTGGTACACGGTGAGCGGACCGGATACCACAGATATTGCTTTTCAGGGCTACAAAGACTGTGCTGTGGCGCCGGATGGTAGATTATATATCTGAAACTATGACGGTCTTTATAAAAACATGAGCGTGATTGACAACCCGAATGGTTTATTGTCGAATTGTAATTTTTGCCGTAAATGTTTGCGAAGTGCAGGCAGTATTGGTTATATGGGGACGCCTCCTTGTATTCCGGATTTTAAACTGGGAGCATTGTCGCCCTGTTGGCCCAATGCGGTGGAGGAGGTAAAATTGCAAGCTCCCTATAAAATTTATCCCAACCCTGTAGCGAAGCACTTACTAATTGAATGGAACCTGAATGGAGATTCTTCTGGTGTGGCGCAACTTGTGGATTTAGCCGGCAATATCCTGCTTGATTTTCCATTCAACCCTGGATATCAAATTAAATCCATCGACTTGAGTGGATTGAATTCCGGAATTTATTTACTACGCTTTATTTCTAACCGTCAATCCATTGGATATGAAAAAATTATTAAGCAGTAGTACATTTCTATTATTACTGTTGGGCATATTTACACAAGTTCATTCACAAACCAAACAAGGGAATCAGTGGTTTTTTGGAACGTTTCAAGGACTTTCTGATTTTAATACAAGTGTGACTTTTTTGGATACTCTTTTTCAGTTACCACGAGCGGCATTACGATATTAGAAAGTCATATTGAGGCCTATTAGTCCAAGTATTTGATTTTGTTTTTCCTTTTTGCCCTTCACTGTGTCCAACTGCAAAATTTGATTTGGTAAAGAATACCAACATGGATACGAGAATACCAATAAGGTGGAGAAACCACAGGAAACAATCAGCAATTGCCCCGGGCCAGGGATGGCAGCAGGCTACCCCCGCCTGACGAAGGAGGGCGGTGTAGCGCGAACAGCCCGGTGCCGCCGAAATATCAGCATTTATGGAACGGTATGAAGCCCATAGGCGGCAGGCCCCCCAATATTCAAATGTGACCATTCATTATAGAATTGTTACGAGGCATTGTTCAAGTCTGAGGATAAGGAGGAATTTAAATATGCCAGATTTTCGCTTTCTTTGCGCCTAAATGAGCGCTATGTCGAAAAAAATGAATCTGGAATTTAATAAAAATGAAGACGGTATGAAATTGGCGGTGAGCGATATGAAAAAAAAGCTTGCCATCATAGAAAAAGGCGGAGGAGAAAAGTCGATTGCCAAACAACATGAAAAAGGTAAAATGACGCCTCGTGAGCGTATTGCTTATTTAATTGATCCGAAATCATCGTTTATTGAAATAGGGGCCTTTACCGGTTATGAAATGTATAAAGAGCATGGTGGTTGCCCTGCTGGCGGTACCGTTGCCGGGATTGGTTATGTGAAGGGGCGTCAATGCATTATTGTTGCCAACGATCAAACGGTAAAGGCAGGTGCCTGGTTTCCTATTACCGGTAAGAAAAATTTGCGCTTGCAAGAGGTGTCGATGGAAAACCGATTACCAATCATTTATTTAGTTGATAGCGCCGGGGTGTACTTGCCCATGCAGGATGAAATTTTTCCGGATAAAGAACATTTTGGACGCATATTTCGTAACAATGCCCGTATGAGTGGAATGGGGATCACCCAAATTGCCGCAGTCATGGGTTCGTGTGTAGCAGGTGGTGCCTACTTGCCAATTATGAGCGATGAAACCCTGATGGTAGAGGAAAACGGCTCAATCTTTTTGGCCGGTCCCTATTTGGCGAAAGCAGCCATTGGCGAAGATGTGGATATTCAAACCCTTGGAGGAGCCAAAACGCATACCGAAATTTCGGGCATTGCCGATTATAAATTTAAAACCGAAAAGGAATGTCTGGATCAGGTAAAACGAATCATTGATAAACTGGGGAGTCCGGCTAATGCAGGTTTTGACCGCGTTAAACCACAAGCTCCTGCTAAAGATATGAAGGAGATTTATGGTATTATCTCGCCCGAAAATAATAAGGCCTATGATGTCGTGGAAGTGATAGAGCGCCTGGTAGATAATTCCGAATTTGATCAGTTTAAAAAAGACTACGGCAAAACCATTGTGTGTGGTTATGCCCGCATAGATGGATGGGCGGTAGGCATAGTGGCCAATCAACGCAAGATTGTAAAAAGTGGTAAAAATGAAATGCAGTTGGGTGGGGTGATTTATAATGACAGTGCCGACAAAGCTGCTCGCTTTATCATGAATTGTAATCAGAAAAAAATTCCACTGGTGTTTTTACAAGATGTAACCGGCTTTATGGTTGGTAGCCGAAGCGAGCATAGTGGCATTATTAAAGATGGCGCAAAATTGGTGAATGCCGTTTCGAATTCAGTAGTACCTAAAATTACCATCATCATAGGTAACAGTTATGGAGCAGGCAATTATGCCATGTGCGGAAAAGCTTATGACCCTCGATTTATTTATGCATGGCCCAATGGGAAAATAGCCGTGATGGGTGGTGAGCAGGCCGCGAAAACTTTATTACAAATACAGGTGGCCGCATTAAAAAGTAAAGGCGAAGAAATTACAGCTGAGAAAGAGAAAGAAATGCTTGACCATATTATTGCCAAGTACAGCGAACAAACAACGGCGTATTATGCAGCAGCCCGTTTGTGGGTAGATGCCATCATTGACCCGATAGAAACACGCAATGTGATATCGGAGGGGATTGCAGCAGCCAATCATGCACCCATCGAAAAGGAAATGAATGTTGGTGTATTTCAGGTTTAAAGGGGTACGATGAAAAAAATAGATATCCATACCCATATCATGCCTGAAAAAATTCCGAACTGGTTTGCCAAATTCGGATATGGTGATTTTATTCATCTGGAGCATCATCAACCTTGTTGTGCCCGAATGATTAAAGGGGATAAATTTTTTAGAGAAGTAGAAAGCAATTGCTGGGAACCCAAGGATC
>DAIRSC010000226.1:0-4270 GCA_036804585.1 Chitinophagaceae bacterium | reverse complement strand
GACTGAAATTTCATCCAATGCCATCGCCTGAATAATTAAGGTGGCTGCCTGTGAGCTACTATTCCCTCCACTTGAAATAATCAGAGGAATGAATGTTGCCAGCATGACGACTTTCGCTATTTGATTTTCAAAATTCGACATGGCCGTGATTGGCAGCAATTCCCCAAAAAACAATACAATGAGCCATACAATCCGTCTTTTGTAAAGATGAAAAATCGATACCTCGAGATATGAATCATCCAATGCTTCTGTACCACCAATCATTTGGATATCTTCAGTATATTCCTCTTCAGCCACCCACAATACATCATCAATCGTTACAATACCTAACAAGATGTTTTTATCATCCACCACCGGCAAGGCAACCCTGTTATTCATCTGAAACACCTGCATGGTCTCCTTCTGGTCATCATTCACATGCAAAGAAATAAAACGGCCGTCAATCAAATCGGATACACGGGTAACTTTCGGATCAACCAACAAAAAATCACGTATACGCACATCATCAATCAAAGCACCATTGGCATCGGTAACGTAAATAACATCAATCGTTTCAGAACTTTTTCCATAATCCCGGATATAGGTTAAAACCTGCTCCACGGTCCAATCCTGTTCCACATCAATATAATCCGGTGTCATCAATCGCCCCACACTCTCTTCCGGATAACCTAGCAAGGATAAAGTGACCTTACGCTCCTCCGGGTTGAGTTGTTTTATCAAATCTTTCACCACATTACTCGGCAGTTCACTCAACAAGGAGGTCCGATCATCCGGAGGCAAATCGTTCAGTATCTGAATAAGTTGATGAGGAGGTAATTGTTTAATCAAATCCTCCTGGATGCCTACATCCAAAATCCTGAACACCGCCAAGGCCCGCTGAAAATCCAAAATTTGAAAAAATGATATACATTCCTCCGGATATTCATTAATCAACTCTGCTACATCCGAAATGTTGAGGTTGTTGATGAATTCCCTAAGCTCCGAATCAGCATCTAATTCGCGTAAGGTCTGGATTCGTTCCAATATCTATTCTGTATCTTCCATGCGGTAGTCACAAAAGTAATTCGCTTTCAGCCTACTTCTAACAATTTAAAAAATAATTTAATACAATAATCAGGGGCACATTCAATCTTGCGCCAGCTAGTCAATAAAACCGGAATTCGGCCATCATGATCACTTTTCAAGATGATCCGACATATTTTACGCTATTTTGATCGGGATTTTAACCTCACTGAACGTTTCTAAAATTTATAGGGCGCCCGCGGGCTTTCCATTTCAAGTCCTCACAGCTTAACGCTGCTCCGGGCTTTTCATTACAATCCCTGGCGCTTTTAACCGGATCAATCCCCTGAAAAAGGACGAAAAATCAGCCATTTGTACTATTTTTAACAGAATCACACTTTTTTAAGTAATTTCTTGTTTGCTTACAAATTAATTCCTTACTTTTGCGTTCCGAAAATTTTAAGCCATGGCGCGTATTTGTCAAGTTACAGGAAAAACACCCCTCAAAGGAAACAAAGTTTCCTTCTCCAATAAAAAGAGTATTCGTCGCTTTATGCCGAATCTCCAGGTCAAGAAATTCTTTCTTGCTGAAGAGGATAAATGGGTTACCTTAAAATTAACAACAAACGCCATGCGCACAATCAACAAACGTGGGTTGTACAACGTGGTTAAAGAACTAAGAGCCGCAGGCCAACACATCTAATCCCTTAAAAACATATTATCATGGCAAAGAAAGGAAACAGGGTTCAAGTCATCCTCGAATGTACCGAGCATAAAGATTCAAATATGCCCGGAACAAGTCGTTATATCACTCAGAAAAATAAAAAGAATACTCCAGAGCGTATTGAACTGAAGAAATATAACCCAATTCTGAAAAAATATACCGTTCACAAAGAAATTAAATAATTTAACCCATGGCAAAAGCAGCAAAAACGGCGATTAAAAAAGACTTAAAAGCGTCTGCCGAATCCAAAAACTGGACCAAGGTGATTCGTGCCATTCGTAGCCCGAAGACTGGAGCTTATACCTTTAAAGAACAAATTGTTCACAAGGATAAAGTAAAAGATCATCTCGCCGGTAAATAATTCCATTAAAAACTTTACAACAGCTGCCCTAAAAGGCAGCTTTTTTGTTACCCTGAAGCAACTTTTTCATGAACCCTGTGATCAACATAATGACTACAGCGCCACAAAATGCCATAAACATATCTTTTTGGGCATCCCAAATATCACCCTGTGTTCCAAGATAGGCTACCCCCTGCTCCGGAAAAAACACATCCGCCACCGCCCACTCGACAAGCTCAAATAAACAACTGAACGATAAGGTAAATTCAACCGGCAATACCCATGACACCCAATTGGGGAATCGCTTCCGGTTTAGAAAAAAATCACGCATCGGATAAGCCAGCATAAATCCAAAACTAAAATGAACGATCCTGTCATAATGATTTCGCTCAAAATGAAAAGTATTCTTTAACCAAAATCCAAATGGGTTCTCGGCATACGTATACATCGCTCCATAAATATGTAAACTCAGATACACAAAAATGAGAAGGTATGACAAATCGGAGAACTTAAACCATCGGTAAGTCCATATCAAACAAGTCAGAAATATGAATACCAACGTATTTTCCAACAGCCAATTCGCTAAATCAGAAGTACCAATTAAGGTTGAAAGCCAAAACACGACAAATAGAATCAACATCGCGATAAGCATCTTATTCGCCGTGAACCCTTTTCGGTCGATATGGTTTGCCGTACTAATCATAAGCGTAAATGTAATACCAAATGAATACAAAATACCTTTGCTGCAAGAGCTGTTTTTTGGCATTTTTTAATCCATGAAAAATGAATTCGGGGAACCTATAGACCGTTTAAACAAATGCGCAACGATGATGTTTTGATTGAGCACAAAAGCGGATACTCCTTTGAATCATTCAAGAAATATCCACTTTCATTTAATCGCCTAATACTTGGGGTTGAATAATTTGTAAATAGCGTTCCAATGAGGCTTTTTCCACTTCTGCCACAAAACGATGAAAAACAGGTTTCCGGCCTTCATCCCGACATTGATCCAAAGCCTCATAATATTTTAATCTATTCTGGCGATCCCCTTTGATATTCGCAATTACATATCCACTTCGCATTAAAATCAAATTCATAAGTAACCTTGAGGTACGTCCATTTCCGTCGATAAATGGATGGATACTGACCAATCGTTCACTAAGCTCGGCAGCCAACACCACAGGATGAAGTGATTGTTCGTTCATTTCATACCACTCCATGAGTTGTTCCATTTGCACAGGTACCAAATAAGGCTGCGGCGGAATATGTTGACTGCCCTGTATCATCACCTGAACATTTCGGTATTTTCCAGCCCACGTTTTATCAATCCCTCTCAATACCAAATGATGTAATTGAAGAATATCACGCTCACGAATATCTGATTTTTTTTGAACCAGTTCCTTTAAATAGGCAACTGCATCCTGATGATTAATAGCCTCCAAATGCTCACGAATACTTTTGCCGGAAATGGTCATCCCCTCGCGGATCACTAAATCCGTTTCTCGAAGGCTGAGTGTGTTCCCTTCAATACGGTTGCTTTCAAAGGTATATTCCAACTCGAGGGCATCTTTTACGCGATTACTATCTATATTTCTTGCCTCATCTAACTTAAATTTCAGTTGATCAATTTCTTCTAAAATTCCCTGCAAACCATGATCCAAAGTTTGAATTCGACTTTTCCGATACAGTTTCATTTTATCCTGTACCATTTTTAATGCATCCATACCCCACTCTTCATCTTTAATTTCATAGAGGACTACTTCACTCATCCATTCAATCAACAGTTTGCGATAATCCAATGATAGTACCTCCGCAAGTTTTCGCAATTGCTGACGGGTTGGTTTACGACTACCTTTTTCCCAATGTGAAATCAGTGCAGCATCCACCTGAATCGCCGCTGCCACCTCTCTCATTTTAAGTTTTTGGGATAAGCGGGCATTTTTAATGAGTGTTTTCATTAATGATATTTTTTTACATGACAAATATAGTCATTTTTTATGCCTTCTTCAGTTCTAAAGATTTTTCTCTTTCTACAAACCAAAAAGCTCGCAAAAATACCGTTTCCACTCTGAGTCTTTGCTTAAGGAAATGCTATCAAATTTTGCGAGGAAGAAAAAAACGAATTCATTTTATTGAACAACATAACTATCCTGACATAGAGAAAAATTCTAGCAAGTCGAAGATTGAAAATATATGCCTAGATT
>DAIRSC010000225.1:0-4287 GCA_036804585.1 Chitinophagaceae bacterium | reverse complement strand
ATGGAACGTGAGGAAATATTATACCGACTGATACTCAGTCGTATCAAGGGTTTAGGCACTGCAAAATATAAAATGTTGTTGAGCCATTTTCGGAAAGCCGAAGATATTTTTCAGGCCAATCTGAAGTATCTTTCTCAGCTTAATGGAATAACACCCGCTCTGGCTAAAGCTATTTTACAAAATAAGGATTTCCGTAAACATGAGCGCGAACTGGAACAATACGACGATTTAAATGTCAGGGTCATCGAATGTACTCAAGCTCAATTTCCACAAAAATTACTTTGGTGTAACGATCATCCGATTTTTCTTTTTATGCAGGGGCAGGGTAATTTAAACACTTCTCCTATGTTGGCTTTTGTTGGTACCCGTCACAATTCCGATTATGGACAAAGAATGTGCGAAGAACTCATCGCTGCATTGGTGCCATATCAACCTTCTATTGTGAGTGGCCTGGCTTTTGGGATCGACATCATCGCCCACAAAGCCGCCATTAAACATGAACTGCCCACTATGGCCGTATTGGCTTCCGGATTAGACATGCTTTATCCCCGAGCACATCTGAATAGCGTCAAACAGATGTTGTTAAGCGGAGGTATCCTTTGTGAATATCCGCTTGGAACCCCTCCGGATAAAAATAATTTTCCCACCCGAAACCGCATAGTGGCCGGTATGTGCGACGCTACCATCGTCATCGAAACCGATGTTAAAGGCGGCTCCATGATCACCGCTGAATTGGCTTATGGGTATAATCGGGATGTGTTTTGTATTCCCGGACGGGTATTTGATCAACGAAGCGCCGGTTGTAATCTATTAATCAAAAATCTTAAAGCCCAAATGCTCACCCATGCCGATGACCTGGTCCATGCCATGGGCTGGAAATCCGATCCAAAATTACCCGTTCAAACGGCTCTTTTTCATGATTGGAGCGACGATGAACAACAAATTTTGCAGGTGTTACAATCTCAGAATGGCATTCACCTCGATGAATTAGCCCTGCGCACAGCATTGGGCACCGGCAAGTTAAGTGCCGCCATTTTGCAATTGGAAATGAAAAACGCGGTGAAAATGATGCCCGGAAAATTACTCTGCCTGGTATAAATTTTTGGATGGGGCCATCGTCTTTTCTACCCCATGTTTGTCCTCACCGTCCCCTCCGGACTACGGTCCCTCAGCGCAAGGGAAATACAGCGCTGAGGGGACTACTCCTTCGGGCACGGGGCCTGATGATATCTTGCTTTTCATCGGATGATCAGACTATTGCATTCAATTCAATGGGTTGAGCAAGGGGCTCATTCTCACCAAAACGATTAACGAAAATATAGGCTCCCGAAACACAGAAGAGAGCGCTTTTAGATTATTTTTGCGCCCTATTTAAAAATACATGAAATACTTACCCCTGGTTTTAAGTTCACTGGCCCTGATTGGAGTCGCCATTCTTTTTGGGATGCGTGGAAATTCTAAAATGCCCAAAACAAGCCTTATCAAATCAAAAGACTCCTCCGGAAAGGAAGTGTTGATGAGCGGTGTAAAAATTGCATATGTCGATATTGATACCCTCGAAGCCAACTACGATTATTTTAAAAAGAAAAAGGCCGAATTTGAAATCCGACAAAAAAATATCGATGCTGAATTAGAACGTATGGCCAATACCCTTCAAAATGAATATATTGCCCTTCAGAAAAAAGCACAAAACGGAGAATTGTCTCAATCCGAAGGGGAGGCCGCACAACAACGCCTCATGCAAAAACAAAATGAATTAGAAAATAAACGATCCACGCTCGGTAACAAATACCTCAAGGATCAGGAAGATTTTAATAAAGAAATTCATGACAATCTGCACGAATACATCAAGGAGTATAACGAAGAAATGGGTTATGATTATATTTTATCCTATTCCAAAGATGGCTCCATTTTGTATGCCAACGATGCCCTTGATATTACCCGCGATGTAATCGAAGGAATGAATAGTACCAAAATAAAACCTAAATCAACCTCGTTGTCAGACACTGATAAAACCAAATAAATGAGAAAAAAAATTGTAGCAGGCAACTGGAAAATGAACACCGGCATTCAGGATGCGCGTGCTTTGGTAGATGGTATTTTAAATGATTTACCCCGATTAGCCGGCCATCAACAAGTGGTTTTTTGCCCACCTTATATTCATATCAGCCGTGTAAATGGTCAAATTCAGGATAGTGGAAAAGCACAGGTTTTTTGCGGCGCGCAAAATTGCCACGATAAAGCTTCCGGTGCCTTTACCGGTGAAATTTCCATTCCGATGCTGAAAGAAATTGGCGTTACCCATGTCATCATTGGTCATTCCGAGCGACGACAGTATTTCGCCGAACGCCACGATTTTTTAAAATCAAAAGTGGATGCCCTGGTTGAAGCCGGCATGCAGGTCATATTTTGCTGTGGCGAATCATTGGAAGTACGCGAAGCCGAAAGTCAAAATGATTTTGTAGCGCAACAATTAAAGGATAGCCTCATGCATTTAAATGCGGAGGTTCTTCAAAATCAGGTCATCATTGCATACGAACCTATCTGGGCCATCGGTACAGGTAAAACCGCGAGCAGTAATCAGGCTCAGGAAATGCATGCATTTATCCGCGCTTTATTGGCCACACATTATGGAGAAGATACTGCAAACCAAATAAGTATCTTATATGGAGGTTCCTGCAATGCGGCCAATGCTGCCGAATTATTTGCTTGTCCGGATGTAGATGGTGGATTAATTGGTGGGGCTGCCCTGAAAGCAGAAACCTTTTTACCCATTATTCAGGCATTGCCTTAATCTGCCTAATTTGAGCATATCGGCGGAGAAGACCCTGGTTCGTATTCGTGAAGCCGGGATACTGTAAAATCCGTATACAGATTTGAGGGGTCTCAGAATAATTGTATTTATTCCCGTTGAAATAGTCGTTCTTTGCCGTTCGAAAATCAACGAATGACATTTGATCAACTGAATCTCTTACCCTTGATACTCAAAGCGGTACATGAAGAAGGATACGAGAAACCAACCCCTATACAAGCCCAGGCCATTCCTGAATTATTAAAAGGCAAAGACCTTCTTGGATGTGCCCAAACCGGAACCGGTAAAACGGCCGCTTTTGCAATACCTATTTTACAAATTCTCACGAATGCCGAGAAAGAAGTTGGCCGTAAAAAAATTAAATCCCTCATTTTAACCCCAACCCGTGAATTAGCCATTCAGATTGATGAAAGTTTTAAGGCCTATGGGCGTCATTTAAAATTGGTATCCACTGTAATTTTTGGAGGTGTTCCGCAAGGCGCTCAAACCCAAGCCTTGCAAAGAGGAACCGATATCCTGATTGCTACACCCGGTCGTTTATTGGATTTGATTCAACAGGGTTTTGTGAAACTCAGCGACCTCCGCATTTTTGTCTTGGATGAAGCAGACCGAATGCTCGATATGGGGTTTGTTCATGATGTGAAAAAGGTGATTGCTTTATTACCCGCTAAACGCCAATCCTTGTTTTTTTCTGCCACCATGCCCGGCGAAATTCAAACCTTGGCCAATACCATTTTAACCCAACCGGTTATGGTAGAGGTTACCCCTGTTTCGTCCACCGCTGAAAAAATTGAACAACAAATGTTTTTGGTGGAAAAAAACGACAAAATCAATTTATTGCAGCATCTACTCAAGCAGGAGGATGCAGATTCGGTATTGGTTTTTTCACGTACCAAACATGGAGCCGACAAAGTGGTTCGATTGTTACATAAAGCCGGTTTTAGTGCGGCAGCTATTCATGGCAATAAATCGCAAAATGCCCGTCAACATGCCTTATTGCAATTTAAGACCGGTAAAATACGCATACTCGTGGCTACAGATATTGCAGCCCGGGGGATTGATATCGATGAATTGTATTTAGTCATTAACTATGATTTGCCGGATGTGCCTGAAACTTATGTGCATCGTATCGGACGAACAGCACGTGCCGGAAAAAGTGGTAAGGCCTATTCGTTTTGTAGTGAAGATGAGCGTGAAAACCTCAGGGATATACAAAAACTGATTAAAATGGATATAACGCTACAAAGTGGGCATCCTTATGAATCGGAAGTTCAGCAAAAACAGGTTAAAACAGCAAGTGCGCCTCCCAAAAAAACAGTACCAACGAATCCTGCCCCCAAAAAATCGGCAAAGAAGCCCTGGTTTAAACGATCATCAGGTACTAAGCCGGGTAATGCGGTCGGATAATTATAATTGAATTTAATGTTTCCTCGCAGTGTCTCCTCTTCGTTACTCTTCTATATTGGGATTTTGCT
>DAIRSC010000224.1:0-4331 GCA_036804585.1 Chitinophagaceae bacterium | reverse complement strand
AACGAAAATTACTCCATCATGTACTGGAATCAACTATTTTCACGTTAATCAGCAACCCCTAAATAGGGGCACTATCAGGCAATCTGGTTGATACTCCCGAAAAAGTTGTTTCTTTGTAGTTCATGGAGGGTAAAAAAATATTGATAGGAATCAGTGGTAGTATTGCTGCATATAAAATTCCAATTCTCGTGCGCATGCTCATTCGCAGCGGTGCAGAGGTGAAAATTATCATGACGCCTGTTGCCCGTTCCTTTGTGTCACCCCTTGTGCTGGAAACTCTTAGTAAAAACAAAGTTTTGCATTCTATCAGCGAAGAATCTGAATGGGCAAACCATGTCATGCTCGGAAGATGGGCTGATTTGTTTTTATTGGCTCCTGCATCTTGTAATACTCTGGCTAAACTTGCTCACGGACATTGCGATAATTTATTGTTGGCAGTTTTGTTGTCTGCTGTTTGCCCCGTCGTCATTGCACCTGCCATGGATGAGGATATGTGGCATCATGCGACAACTCAAAAGAACTTAAAAATCTTAGCGCAGATTGGTTATCAGATGATGGAAGCAGAATACGGGGAGCTCGCAAGTGGATTAAGCGGCATGGGGCGAATGCCTGAACCTGAAACCATTTTCCAAACTTTATCTGCCCATTTTAAGGAAAAAGAAATTTTGAGCGGAAAAAAGGCCCTGGTAACAGCTGGTCCCACATACGAAAACATCGATCCTGTTCGTTTTATTGGAAATTATAGTTCAGGAAAGATGGGCGTTGCCATTGCAAAAAGACTGGCACATTTGGGTGCAAGGGTTGAATTGGTTTTAGGACCAGTTCAATTAGAGGTGAACCATTCAAATATTCGGGTAACTAAAGTTCGTAGCGCCGAACAAATGTTTGATGCCTGTATCAATATTTTTCCGGAATGTCAGTTTGCCATTATGAGTGCTGCCGTAGCTGATTATACACCAGAGTTGGTCGCTGACGAAAAGATCAAAAAACAGGAAGGAAGTTTGCAAATCCAGCTCAAGAGAACGAAAGATATTTTGAAACATTTGGGAACCCTGAAATCTCCTCAGCAAGTGCTCATTGGTTTTGCCCTTGAAAGCAAAGATGAAAAAGCCTATGCCATACGTAAACTGAATGAAAAGAATGCGGATGCCATCGTGATGAATTCTATTCGTACACCGGGTGCCGGTTTTGCCTTGGATACCAATCAGGTGACCATTTTCGACAAAGAAGGTGTTGAAACGGCTTATGCGGTGAAACCGAAAGAAGAGGTTGCACAAGATATCGTTGAAAAAATGCTTACCATTTACCGGCAAAAATTTATTGAATAGTCCATGTCAATGTTTAAAAATATTATTCTGTTTTTTATAGGATTAATTCCTGTTGCGGGATTCGCCCAAGAGTTTAATTGCAAGGCCATTGTAATTGGCACACAAGTACAAGGTACAGATCCTCAGGTTTTTAAAACCCTCGAACAAGATTTATCCGATTTTGTCAATACGCGAAAGTGGACCGGTGAAACTTATCAGAACAAGGAAAAAATCGAATGTGTGTTTACCCTCATTGTCAATAAAACCATTGAAGGCGTTGAAGGCGGTTTTACGGGCAGATTATCCATTCAAGCGACCAGACCGGTTTATAATTCCACCTATACAACTTCTCTGGTGAACTATGTCGATAAGGACTTTGCATTCAGGTATGTACAGTTTCAGCCCATAGAATTTAATGACAACCGTATAACAGGGAGCGATGCTTTGGTTTCCAATTTGTCGGCGGTCATTGCTTATTACTGCTATATGATTTTAGGCTTGGATTATGACAGTTTTGCCTTAAAAGGAGGTACTGAATATCTAACCCGTGCGATGAATATTGCAAACAATGCCCCGGAACATAAGGCTATCAATGGATGGAAAGCCACCGAAAATCAACGAAACAGATTCTGGCTTATTGATCAAATGATGAATAATCGTTTTGCCGGTATGCGTGATGTGGTGTATAAATATCACCGCCTTGGATTGGATATGATGACTACGGATGCCGAGGCTTCCAGAAATACCATCAATGCTTTGTTCCCTCAAATGCAGCAAATCAATAACGAAAATCCATCCAGCATTTGGATGCAGTTTTTTTTCAATGCTAAGAGCGACGAGATTATTAACTTTCTGTCGTTGACACCAATGAATGAAAAACAAAAATTAGTTCCAATTCTTTCGCAGTTGGATGTAAGCAATGCAGGAAAATATGCCAACTTACTTAAATAGAATATTCGCTATATTCCTGTCTGCGGGTTGTTTTTTATTCATCGCTTGTGGTACTCAGATGCCTAGTATTTCACCCGCAAAGATGAGTTCAATTTTAACCGACATGCATTTGGCCGATGCTTATGCCCAGTTTTCAACTTCAAAAGATTCATTTTCCCATGAAATTAAAAACCGGGATACCCTGAAATGGTCATATGCCCGGGTATTCCAAATACACAAGGTATCCGAAAAGGAATTTAAAGACAACCTGAATTGGTATAAAAAATATCCCGATCTTTTGGATTCAGTCTATCAAAAAGTACTTTCCAGCCTTGCTATATATCAGTCTAAGCAGAATAGATAATATTCATGTATTTATTGCGGAAAATTATTGGGCTCTGCCTTTTGTTTCCTTACTTTTGTCAACATTCAATTATTAAATAAAATACCGATATGGGAAGGCTCAAAGAACATTTTTACGAAACGGCATCGAAATATGCAGATGATATTAAGACCATGATCAAAGACCATGGCGAAACTGTAATTGAACAGGTTACTTTGGCGCAGGTTAATCAGGGAATGCGCGGGATCGTTCGTTTGGTTACCGAAACATCACTTCTCGATTCAAACGAAGGAATCCGCTTCCGTGGCTACTCCATCCCGGAACTTGTAGAAAAATTACCTCATGCCGAAGGCGGTTCTCAACCCCTGCCCGAAGGCTTGTTTCACCTCATGTTAGTTGGTGAAATTCCATCCCAGGATGATGTTGAACATCTCTCGGCTGTTTTTGCACGTCGTTCGCATGTGCCGAATTATGTTTTTGACGCCATTGAAGCTTTGCCATTGCACACACATCCCATGACTCAGTTTGGAGTTGCTATTCTGGCTTTGCAAACAGAATCATTGTTCGCAAAAGCTTATGCCGACGGAATCAATAAAAAAGAATATTGGTCATATGTGTATGAAGATACCATGAATCTGATTGCACGTCTGCCGCGTATTGCCGCATATATTTATCGCCGGAAATATCGCAATGGAGATCATATCCAACCCAATGGAATGTTGGATTGGGCGGCCAACTTTGCCCATATGTTGGGTTTTGAAGATGAAGGTTTCCGCGAATTGATGCGATTATACCTGACAATTCATGCTGATCATGAAGGCGGAAATGTGAGTGCTCATACGACCCATTTGGTGGGTTCTGCCTTAAGTGATCCATATTTATCGTTTGCTGCCGGAATGAATGGTCTGGCAGGTCCGTTACATGGACTCGCTAATCAGGAAGTTATTCGCTGGATAGAAGAAATGAACCAGGAGTTAAATACAGAAAACCCGGACAAGGATCAAATTGCTGCCTACGTTCATAAGACACTGACGCAGGGTAAAGTTGTTCCCGGATACGGTCATGCTGTGTTGCGTAAAACCGATCCGCGATTTACCGCACAAATGGAATTTGCGAAGAAATACTGTGCAGATAATCCTTTGGTGCAGACTGTCTGGAAAGTGTATGAGGTTGTTCCTCCAATTTTACAATCAACAGGAAAAATTAAAAATCCATGGCCTAACGTGGATGCCCACAGCGGTGCATTGCTAAAACATTACGGACTGATAGAGGAAGATTTTTATACAGTCATGTTTGGTGTTTCTCGTGCATTGGGGGTATTAGCAAGTTTGTGTTGGGATCGTGTTTATGGTTTCCCGATTGAACGTCCTAAATCTGTTACCACCGATCAGGTGAAGCAATGGCTCAATAAAGAAATCAGTTCGCTGGAATAGAATAGTATTGATAAAATAAAAAAAGAGGCCTCCAGGCCTCTTTTTTTATGCGTATGAGACCATTGCAAAAGTCATTTGGCAAAAAAATTCGAAGTAGCGCAGAAATTTGAAGCCAAATGACTTAGCCAATTATTTTTGATTGTTTTGCAACGGCCCCGAAGCGTTCATGGGATAATACTATTGCGCAGCCCTTGGACGATGGTGTCAAAGTTGAAGATGCCAGCAAGAAGTGAAAATCAAGAAATGAACAGCACGCTTATTGTAGTGATTTGACAAATTGCCGTGCATTTAAAAAAGCGAAATTCACCCCTGAATGTA
>DAIRSC010000223.1:0-4336 GCA_036804585.1 Chitinophagaceae bacterium | reverse complement strand
TCGAACGCTTCCTTGAATTTGAAGCGCCTATGAGATAATCAGCAAACCCTAAATACAACTATCAACGGTTCCATCAAAATCAATAAAAGCATTTGATGGGTATTCAAACGATTTGCACTTACCTTTTTTCAATGTAATTTTTATTGTCTAAACTGCCACCATGTTCAAATACAATTTATCCATCATTCATTTTAAGGCCTCCTTGAATAAAATCTCTGTTGATGAAAATCCAAATGAATTAAAAATTGAATACCCCAAAACGACATAGCCCGGAATACCCTAAATTTGGCCACTTTAAGCCTATCAAGAGAAACAATAGCCTATCAATTTGCAAATAATAACTTTGCTAACACTCTCCTCATTTTTGCCGTCATCAATACATAAAAATCATATCATGCAATTAAACAAATTGTTTTTCATCATGCTCATTTCGACAATTTTGTCGAAATCAGTTCAGGCACAAACTTGTAATGCCTGTTTTGTGGCTACTCCAGATACCAACAATGTCGGTCTCATCAATCTGGATGCCAGCTGCTCTACCCCTTCTTTTCCCGGCAATCTAATCTATGAATGGTATGCAGACGGTGCGCCCTTTTTGGCATGGCCTTTTCCCTATTACCAAATTCCGTTTTATGCTCCGGGCCCTCATATTATTGATTTGATTGTTAACGATCCAACGACCGGGTGCAGTGATACGACTTCTCAAACTGTTTTTATACCCAATAACTGTAGTGCGCAGTTTCAACACTATCAATTCTCTAATTTATCTTACTTCTATAGCAATGTTTACAGTACGTCTGCTGTTTTAAATTGGGATTTTGGCGATGGCAATACCGGCGTTGGCTCGGCTCCTGTTCATACCTATGCTGCTCCCGGAACCTATAATGTCTGCCTCAATGTCACGGATACAGCCTTTGGAGGTTGCTCGGCTTCCTTTTGTGATAGCATTGTCATCAATTCTACTGCTTATTGCTATGCAGCTATGCAAGTCTCTTATACCGGACCAGGACCTGATGATTATATAGCTGATGCCCAATGGAGTAGCTACATCACCGGTAATGTTCAATTCATTTATTCATTAAACGGAACAGTTATTCAACAAGGCAGCAACCCGGTTTGTAATTTCACTTTAAATCAACCTTTGGTTAACACCTTGACCTTGGATATTGCAGACAGCAACGGAGTTGTTTGTTCTTCAACTTCATCTCAATTGTTCGCCACATCCACCAACCCTGGCTGTTACGCATGCTTTTATGTAAGTCCTCTGAATTTAAATGGTGATTCAGTCCTGGTAGATGCTTCATGCTCTAACGTACCAGTGGGTAGTCAAATCCAGTGGGAACTCGATGGTAACATTTTGGCTCAAACCCAAACTTCTTTCACTCAACAAATAAATACGCCTGGCTTGCATTTCTTTACCCTGCGTATTATTGATTCCAATTCAAACGTTTGCGATTCTATGTTTCAAAGCATTTATATCTACCCTCCTCCATGTCAATCTTGCCTCAGTGTAACACCTGTTGCCGGCACGACCAGCGATTATACATTTGATGCTTCTTGTTCCGGTACCGGAAACTACGTGTATAGTTGGTCCGTTGATAATAACTTCGTTTCTTCAGGATTTAGTCCGGTTTTCAATTACTCTTTCACCCAAAGTGGCACGTATGATATTTGTATTTCAGTGTCCGATATAGCCACCGGAAATTACTGTAATACCGCTTGTACAACGATAGTCGTGAACACACCAACTCAAACACTCTATGATTTATGCGGCACCATTTACAAAGCTGATATCAATACGTTCAATTACGTACCTGCTACCCTGAATGAAGCAATGGTGTATTTAGTAACCCTTGCCCCCGGTGGCCAATTGGATGCTATCGACAGTACAATGACCAATGCCTCAGGACAATATTGTTTTAATAATAAACCAATTTTTGATTACCGGATCAAAGCTGCTCTTAAGCCAAGCAGTCCTGACTTTGCCAACAACTTACCTACCTACTTCCAATTCGCAACCATGTGGTATAATGCCAACGTAATTACGCTGGCCAACAACAATGTTTACAATAAAGATGTTTATATGACCTATGGTGTTAACTCAGGAGGTCCTGGTATTATTACAGGAAATGTATTTCAAGGTGCCAATAAGCCTTCGCGAAGTGGTGCACTCGATGGCCTGAGTGTAATCCTCTTAGATGCCAATACCAACAAACCTGTTGCTTATGCTAAAACGCAAATTGGCGGTTCTTATACCTTTCAAAATGTACCGGTTGGCGATTATAAAATTTATGGTGAATTGCTCAATAAAAACAGCCTACCGGCAAGCCTGAGCGTAACAAGCAGCAACACGAATTTTTCAAATATCAATTTTGAAGTCAATGCCAACGTCATTAACCCAACCACTGCCAGTCCTTTGTCGATTGTAAAATCTACAAAACCGCAAACCCAATTACTCGCATATCCAAATCCGGCCAGCAACTCTTTTGAATTACAAGCCTTAGGTGTTAATATGGATATTCAGGTATTTGATATGACCGGTAAACGCATGACGGAATTCAAAATTAATCAAGATCAAGCCCTGAAAGTTTCTTGCGAGCAATGGCCCGCTGGTTTATACTGGATAAAATATACTACCGGTCAGGAATCCGGAACACTTAAATTGTCTGTAAATTAGAAGATAAGGTTCTGTTTGTTTAAAAAGCCGTGGGTTATCCGCGGCTTTTATTTTGAAACCGGATAAAAAAAATCTCAAATAAACCTTTTTTTTAGTCGGCTATCCAGCTTTGAATCCTGAATAACCCTAACTTTGCCACGCAAAAATGAACCCTTCGCATCATGGCTATTACGAATTTCGATCCGAACTCCATAGGCATCGCCTCTAACAACATTTTCGGTTTGCCATCCACAGCCGAAAACTCCAGATTGATGATTATCCCGGTACCCTGGGAGGTCACAGTGTCTTATCGAAATGGAACTGCACGTGCTCCTGAAAAAATTCTAGAAGCCTCCTATCAAATTGATTTATGTGATGCCGATGCCAGAGATTTTTGGAAGGAAGGTTATTATTTATGTGAACAGGATAAACAAATCATCAAAAAAAATGATTTCCTCCGTCATAGTGCAGAACTCATTATTACTAAGATCAGCGAAGGTGGTGAAACTGCCCAAAATGCACAATTGCAAAAAAAGCTCGATGAAATCAACAAAGGAAGCCTCGAGTTAAAGGATCAAATCTATCAGCAGGCCATGTCTTTTTACCAACAAGGTAAATTGGTGGCTTTGTTAGGCGGCGATCACAGCACACCCCTTGGGCTCATCAAAGCAGCCGGAGATCATTTTGGTAATTTTGGAATTCTCCAAATCGATGCCCATGCGGATTTAAGAGAATGCTACGAAGGATTTACTTACTCCCATGCTTCCGTCATGTACAATGTGCTCAACGAAGTTCCACAAGTCGAAAAATTGGTCCAGGTGGGTATCCGCGATTATTGCGACGAAGAATTGGATCGCATGGAAAATCATCCCCGTATCAAAACATATTTCGACCAGGGCATTAAAAGCCGAATGTATGAAGGCGAAACCTGGATGGATATTTGCCAAGATATCGTGAATCAATTACCCCAACAAGTTTATATCAGTTTTGATATCGATGGCCTGGATCCTAAACTTTGTAAAAATACCGGCACCCCTGTACAAGGTGGCTTCGAGGCGGAACAAATCCAATACCTCTTTAAAAAGCTCGTCGACAGTGGTCGAAGAATCATTGCCTTTGATTTAAATGAAGTAAGTTGCGGCGAAGATGCCCAGGACTCCATTGATGCCAGCGTTGGTGCCCGTATTCTTTACCGTATGTGCAATTTGTTTATGAAGTCCAATGCATAACGCATTTCATATTCTGCGTAGCCAGGAGAATCTTCCAAAACGATACCGACAAGCCCGGGCCATGCATATCATAGCCGGACTCATGTTGCTTCCCTATGCCCTGGAGTATGCCCACAAATCACCTCCTCAATGGATGGAACTCATTGGAATTCTCCTTCCTGCATTATGCGTCGTTTTTATTCCGGTATTTCGCCCACGCTTATTACAGAACATCGAAGCCAATCGTATTTTCCGCATTCTCGAAGCCGGTTTCTTAATCATGGGTGGCATGCACTTTTTGCAACACAACCTGCCACTCATTGCCTTGTTGTTTATTTTTCTGAGTGCCGTCATGCTCTTGCTATTATGGATGGAATCGCGTATTTTTCAAGAACAGTTCATCAGCATCGACGTAAATGGCATTCATATTGAATGGCCGCTCCGAAATCAAAAAATCCCTCTCTCACAAATC
>DAIRSC010000222.1:0-4354 GCA_036804585.1 Chitinophagaceae bacterium | reverse complement strand
TTTGGTAGTAGTAAAAGGCAGCGTGTCCTTGAGGGTAATTTCAGTTTTTTGAGAATAAAGCACCATGTAAGCACTGTTGGTTCTAAAAGGAGCAGCAAAAGAAATAGCGTGCAACAACAAAACGGACACGCTCAGCAGCAATGATTTCATAGTGAAAGAGAATAAATGTTCAGATCGTCAAAGATCCGCTTTTTTTTACTCCACCGTCATTTCTTCCCCCCAATAATTTGTTATCGTATATTGTAGTTTTCCTGTGGAGTCATAGTACATTGATTTCCCATGCTCGTATCCTTCTACATAGTTTTCTACCATTAATAATTTTCCGGCTTCATTGTATTTTTTGTGCGCACCATGCAGACGATTGTTCTTGTAGATTTTTTCAGAATTGAGCTGACCATTCGGGAAATATTCTTTTTCGTCTCCATCTTGGTTACCGTTCACATAGTTTACTGTAAACTGCACCTTACCATTGGGGTAATAAATATTTCGTTTTCCATGATAATCGCCATTTTGATATACAAACTCTGTAGAGACCTGTCCCGATTTATAGTAGGCTTTAATCGTAACGGGATTTCCACTATTTTCAACAGGAATTTCCTTGATGAATGTTCCGTTTGCTTGCTCATACGTGTATCCCACCAGGTATCCATAACGATAATGCAATTTGTACATCAATTCACCGTCCGGAGCATATTTACATAACCAACCATGTCTGTCGTCCGACAAATAAGGGACCGTAAGTTCCAGGGCACCATTTTCGTAGAATACAGAATCAATGCCTTCACTTTCATCGTTCAGATAGTAGTTCACAGAATTGAGTTTACCTTCAGGTGAATAATACTTCCATCCACCCTGACGTGAACCCTGATTATACCGACCCTCGACACGGACTTTTCCATTGGGGTAGTAAACGGTATAAATACTGTCATAATTGCCATTGACAAAATAGCTCCGAGCAAATATTTGTTGATTCGGTAAATAGTTTAATTGCTCGCCTTGTAAAAAATTATTGCTCAGATGATAAGTTCTTGATTTTTTTTTCAATGGATTTAGCTCTGTGATGAAATTGTCTTTGCCTACTTTAATTTTGAACTCGAAAATCACCTTGCCTAAGGTGTCAAATTTTTGAATTTTGGTTTCCTCACCCTTGTCAAACCAAATAACTTTACTCGGCTTTCCATTGCCAAAATAGTAACGCTGCGGTCCGTGAAACTCGCCATCCAAATAGTATTCTCGTTCAACCAGTTTACCTAAAATATTATAACTGTACCAATATCCTTGTTTTTGTCCGGCTACATAATATCCTTCCGATTGCAGCTGTCCGTCATCGAAGTAAGATTTATAAATGCCATCCAATTGATCATCTTTATTGATGTATTCGGCACGAACTTTTCCATTTTTATAATACGAGGTGCCTTTGCCCTGCTCCTTGCCTTGCTCGTAATTGCTGATTTGCGAAGGTTTACCATCAAGATACAAACGTTTATATTCACCATTATAGAATCCATCACGATCGGTGACCACTTCCGTGGTTACATTCCCGATTACATTGCATAATTTTAGTAAGTTCTTTTGTTTGTCGTCAATGATACTTTCACTGGCTAGCGCTCCAGTTAAAACATTGTAATAGGTAATTTTTTTGATATGCCCTTTTTTGTATTCTGTGATGGACTCCAGTTTTCCTTCTTCATCCAAATCTTTGGTGATCCCTTCGCGGTCACCATTTTTGAATGATGAAATCCGTTGTTCTTTTCCATTCGGATAATAATTGATGGCAGGTCCATCGATTTTACCGGCTTGGTAATTCATTTTTGAGCTCAATTTACCATTGATATCATAGGTTTCAAATGGACCATTTTTTTCACCATTCAGCATTTCTCCTTTACTTTCAATATGTCCGTTAAACCAGTAGCTGATATAAGAGCCATTCGCTTTTCCTCCTCTCGTTTGAATCACATTCAACAATTTTCCATTGCGATAATATTCCTTCAGCGGTCCTTCCAGTTTGTCGTTAACGTGATTGCCTTCGTATTGTAAACTTCCTGACGGGTAATAAATTTTTACCGGACCATCCTTTACGCCATTGCGATAATTTTCTTCAGATGATTTACTCCCATTTCGGTAATATTGGGTATGCATCCCATTTTTTTTGCCATTCACAAAAGTTGCTTCTGATTTCAGGTTGCCGTTATCATAGTACTCTTTACCGATACCATTGAGTTGTTCGTTTTGAATCATGATTTCTTCTTTGGGTAATCCGTTGTAATAAAAGGTTTTGTATAAACCATTTACCTTTCCATTTCTGAATTCGGTGGTGCGGGCAACATTACCCAGTACATTGTAAAATTCCCAAACGCCTTGTAAATTACTACCCTTGGTGTCGGTGGATAATCCTTTACCTGCCGGTTGATTATCTTCGAAGAAATAACCTGCTTCCTGACGATTCACTTTACCTGTCAAATCACGTTGGTAGCCAATATTGTCGAGATACTCAGAAATAAATTGGCCGGTTTTTTCAATATCTTTTTTTCCTGATTTCACCAATTTTTGGGCTTCTGCTGAATTCACCCCTTCAATCATCCGGATGGTGAGTCCTTCAAACATACCTTTTTTGAAAATGTCTTTGTACAAGGTGCCATACAAAGTGCCCCAAAATTCTTCGTTATTGCTGCTGGGATTTACTTTTTCAAAAATCAAATTAAGCTGTCGAAATAGTGATTCATCCAAACGGGTTTCAATTTTATATTTTTTCTCCAATGCAATTTTTGATTTAAAATACATTTCGAGTTCACTGTAATCTTCTTTGAGGTACGCTTCTTCCTTACGATTATTCATGGCATTTACAATATCATCCGATATATTGGCCATGGTGTATAATTTATTGAGGGAAGCCGATGAGCGACTCCCATCCGGCGCCAAAATCAAGGCCATGGTGAAACTCATCATTGCCTGAATGGGATAACCGGCATCATGAGCTAACATACCCAGGAAATAATGCGGACTCACGCCATATGGGTTCATGAGTAAGGCCTTTTTAAAATAATAGAAGGCAGAATCTCTTTTTTTCTGCATATAAAAATTAATACCTATGGCATTCACCGTGCGAAAAGAATTCGGATACAATTGATGGGTTTGCCGAAAAACGTTCAGTGCTGAATCATGTTTTTTTTCATCATCGTAAATACTTCCCAGCAGGAGCCAAAGGTCATGATCATATGGAGATGGTCCAAGGTCGATAGCTTGCTGTGTAACCGATTTCGCAAAACTAAATTGGCTGTCAGCAAAAGCTGATAAGCCGGTTTCATACAAGGCTAAAATGTAATTGGTATCATTTTCCGGTACTTTCTGAAATTCCCGAATGGCATCTTTATATTTTTCATCATCATGGGCTCTAATACCAAGGTTAATGATTTCGCCGGAGTTGACCGGCATTTTAGATTCCTGAGCATGGCACACATGCACAATGGCTGCAAATAACATTGCGGCAATGTATTTCATCATAAAATGTTTTGTTTACAAAGTAGGTTCACTCATCTTTTAAGGGCTAAATTTACGCGGATTATTGATTTATCTAAATTCTGATATGTATTACCTACTTTTTGGCAGTCTATATCCTTTGTCTTTGCTGCCCATGCCTTTACTGTATCTTCTTTCAGATTTTTTACGACTGATTCTGTATAAGATGCTGCGATACCGGGTTGGGGTGGTAGAGGAAAACCTGCGTCTGGCTTTTCCCGAAAAGTCGGTAGAAGAGCGCCGGCATATGATGGATAAATATTATCTGCACTTGTGTGATAGTATTTTAGAGACCGTCAAATTGATTTCGATCTCAAGAGCTGAACTAAACCGAAGGGTAAAATGTAACTGGGATATGTTTGAAAGTATGACCCTGCAAAATAGAAACGGACAGGGTTATATGTCACATCAATTTAATTGGGAGTGGGGTACCGTCGTTTGTAACTGGAATGCACCTCGGCGTTTTCATGGTTTATATCTCCGCATCAGCAACCCGGCTATAAACCGCCTGATGTATTATATCCGAAGCAGAAGCGGTACAGGCCTCACCGAAATTGATGATATGCAGCAAGAAATGTCCACTATTCAATCACAGAAAACCTTGTGGGGATTTATTGCGGATCAAAACCCGGCAGTGTTGCGCAGGGCATCATGGCATACTTTTTAGCATCGCAAGACGGCATTTTTTAAAGCCACGGAAATACTAGCCAGACGATATAATAATTTGGTTTATTTTGGAGAGATCATTCGTCTGCGTAGAGGCTATAATGAAATCAAACTAAAACTGGCGTGTGAAAACCCCAAGGACACAAAGGACGGAGAAATTACCGAAGCCTAT
>DAIRSC010000221.1:0-4360 GCA_036804585.1 Chitinophagaceae bacterium | reverse complement strand
ACGCAGAAATTTGAAGCCAAATGGCTTAGCCAATTATTTTTGATCGTTTTGCAACGGTCTTACTGTTTGAGTTGGTATATCTACCAATTCACATTCGCATAATTCGGGGTTACCGAACAAATGCTCGGTTTTCAAGCTTTGTGTGCAGCAGCTAAGTGCCTTGTTTCTGCAAATGTTCGTTGAAGGTAAGTTGTTCTACCGGTATGTTTTTCTCTTACCCTTCTGCCTTACCTTTGATTGCTTATTTATCAGAAGGTATGAAAATTATTCTCGCTCAACAAAACTATCACATCGGTCATTTCGAAGAGAATACCCGGAAAATGCGCGAAGCCATTCAAACCGCCAAAGTGAAACAAGCCGATTTGATCGTTTTTTCTGAATTATCGGTGTGCGCATATCCGCCGCGCGATTTTCTTGAATTTAACGATTTTGTTGAGCGCTGCCTGCAAGTGGTAGAAATACTTAAAGAGGATAGCCACGGTCTCGGTATTCTTTTAGGTTGTCCCTCACGCAACCCTGTTCGCGAAGGAAAAGATTTATTTAATTCAGCCTATCTGCTCCATGAAGGTGAAATACAGTCTATCGTCCATAAAACTCTCCTGCCGACTTATGATGTGTTCGACGAAAACCGTTATTTCGAACCGGCATACACCTGGTCTGTCATCCCCTTTAAAGGAAAAAAACTGGCCGTAACCATTTGTGAGGATATCTGGAATTTGGGTGATAATCCCCTTTACCGCATTTGCCCCATGGATCAGTTGATTCAACAAAAGCCCGATGTGATGATTAACCTCAGCGCATCTCCTTTCGATTATACGCATGTCGAAGATCGACTCGCCATTCTCAAAGCCAATGTGAGTAAATATCAATTGCCCCTGCTTTATTGTAATACGGTGGGGTCGCAAACCGAAATCGTGTTCGATGGGGGCTCGCTCGTCATGGATGCCCAATGTAATCAGGTTGCGGAAGGGGCCTACTTTAAAGAAGATTTGATTAGCGTGCATTTACAGGATGATGGTCGTTTTCTGGAACCTGTGGTAAAGCCCGCCGCCGATATTCCGGATCATGAACTAAACCCTATCACCTATCAGGCCGAATTACATACCGATCGCATTCACGAAGCCCTCATTACAGGCATTCGTGACTATTTCCGGAAGATGGGTTTTACCAAAGCCATTCTGGGTTCCAGTGGTGGAATTGATTCAGCTGTTACCTTGGCACTGGCTTGCGAAGCCCTGGGTGCCGAAAATGTAACGGCCCTGCTCATGCCTTCTCAGTTTTCTACAGGTCATTCAGTCGATGATGCTGTAGCCCTCTCTGATCGTCTCAAAAATCCTTATCATATCATTGCTATCAAACCCATTTATGATGCCTTTGTGACGCAACTTGAACCCCTCTATGGAGATTTGCCTTTTAATGTGGCTGAAGAAAATATTCAGGCCCGCAGCCGGGGTAATTTATTGATGTCGGTGGCCAATAAATTCGGACAAATTCTGTTGAATACCACCAACAAAAGCGAATGCGCCACAGGCTATGGTACCTTGTATGGTGATATGGCCGGCGGTCTTGCCGTTTTAGGGGATGTTTATAAAATGCAGGTATATGCCTTGGCTCGCCGTATCAATCGTCATGAGGAAATTATTCCGGAAAATATTATCCAAAAAGCACCTTCTGCCGAATTAAGACCGAATCAAAAGGATAGTGATTCATTACCCGATTATCAAATACTCGATGCTATTTTATATCAGTACATCGAACGCCGGAAAGGTCCTGCCGAAATCATTGCGATGGGTTTTGATCAGGCCATGGTCAACCGGGTTTTAAAATTGGTGAATACCAACGAGTATAAACGCAATCAGTTTTGCCCCATCATACGTGTATCACCCAAAGCCTTTGGAGTAGGACGCAGAGTACCTATTGTTGCCAAGTATTTGAGTTGATGAATATTCGGTTATTGTCATTCGCGAAGATGGGCAAATGGCTGAATCGGAATGAACGGGATTAAAAAATCCTGGTGATGAGGAACACCAACACGGATCAAAGCATGACCAATAAAAAAGGCCATCTTTTCAGACAGCCTTTTTTTATGCATTGTAAAAATTATCTTTTCAAAATCATTTCTCTGTGCAGTACAACACCATTGCAGTTCAGGCTTACAAAGTATTGACCGGTTTGTAATTTGGCTAACGAAATGTGTTGATGATTCACACCATCTTCAGTCGTGAAGTTCTCTGACATCATCAAACGGCCTTGTAAGTCATAAACACGAATCTCGGCACGGCTGCTCTTTTCGTTGTAAAACTGAAAATGCAAAGCATCAGCTACCGGACTCGGATACATCATCACTTCGGAATAGGCTTTTTCATTTTCCAATCGGATAATGGCACTGTACGTTGATTTACCATCCAAATCTATTTGCTGAATACGATAATGATTAATCGCACCCGGATTTGCATCGATGAAAATATAATCCAAAATCACATCACTGTTTCCATGCAGTGCTTTAGATTTCAAGCTACCAATTGTGCTGAAATTGAGGCCATCCACACTGCGCTGAATGTTATAGTGCGAACAATTTTTTTCCGTAAAGGTTGACCAATTTAAAAGCGCTTGTCCTTCTGCACTCAAACTGGCATTAAATGCCGACATTTCAACAGGTAATGGCGTTGAAAAGGGGCCTTCAATTTTCACCTGATAATTGCCATACTCACCTGAATAGAACGATGTAGATACCAATAAATAGGTTACCCCGGCTGTTAGTGTGCGTGAAATAAAATAATTATCACCCGGATTGCCTGAAGAACCATCATCACTCCGTAAGATATTACTCAAAGGAGCTAATGGATTGAATGCACCCTGATACAATGCGCCAAAATTATCAATGCTGGGTGTATTGGCTTCAAAGGTGTAGGTACCACTTACAGGAGCTGTAAACGAGAATACATGGTAAGTGGGACTGTAAATCGACAAACCTGAAGGAGGATTGCCCACATTGGGTCGCTGAAAGGTAGGTCCACCATTCACCAATGTCGCGGTGATAAATTGCGGAGACTGCGCCTGAGCCATTAAACTGCCCATAACAAATAGCATAGCGGCATAAAACTTTTTCATTTGTTTGTATTTTAATAATTTATCAGAAAAATAGACCAAACCTCGAATGTTTTTATCCGGTTAGGCCTTTTTGTCCTGACAAATATAAATTATTTCGTGGATTTTTTCTTTTGTCGGTCAAACCAGACCAAAAAAGCCGGTAAAATGGTTAAATTGGTTACCATCGCCAAAAAGAGAGTTAATGCGGTTAAATAACCCAATGCTTTCGTGCCATCAAATTGCGAAACCAAAAAAACCACAAAACCTGCTGCCAAAATGAGGGAAGTGTAAATGATACTAATACCCGTTTCCTGTATGGTGGCTTTTACGGTTTTTGTAATGTCATAGTCAAAACGAGGGAGATCCTGTTTGTAATTCACCAAAAACCGAATCGTCACATCAATGGCAATACCCAGTGCGATGCTGAAAACAAGTACCGTAGAGGGTTTAAGTGGAATATTTAGCCAGCCCATCACCCCGGCCGTAATCGCCAATGGAATGATATTTGTAACGATTGAAATGATTACAATACGCCATGATCGGAACAAAAAGGCCATACAAGCTATGATCATCAGTAAAGCCAATAGCAAACTCTCCGTTAAACTCGAAATAATAAACCGACTTCCTTCGAGAAAAACCACACTCGTACCGGTATAGGATATCGAATAACGTGAGGTATCAAAAATTTCCACAGCCTGTTTATTCACCTCAGACAATATTTGCGGAAGTCGAACTGATCCTACATCCTGCATACTCACACTGATGCGCGCATAACGGCGACTACTATCTGTAAATGAGCGTATCAATCGACTCATCTGCGATTGCCCTGTATCGGATTTCATCTTTAGATAAGGCAGTAAAAAGGCAATGTCAAAACTGTTCGGCACCCCATAAGAACTGCTATCCCCATCATAATAGGCCTGACGGGCAAATTTGATGGCTTCTACCACAGAAAGCGGTTTGGACATTTCAGGAAATTGAGCCAATACACCCAACATTTCATCCATGCGCTTCAGGGTTTGTAAACTCACCGCCCCTTGTTTTTTTCGGGTATCAATCACAATCTCCAGTGGCATCACGCCTTTAAAGTGTTTTTCGAAATATTTTAAATCCTGATAAATGCGATTTTGTTTGGGCAAATCATCCACAATATGCCCCACACTTTTGAGTCGTAACATCCCAAAAACCGATAATACCATCAACCCACCCCAAAACAAATAAATGCCCATGCGATGGTTGATGACCCAATGATCGAGCCGCAGTAAAATGC